>JBAVUZ010000474.1:0-2836 GCA_049697035.1 Candidatus Angelobacter sp.
GAAAGCGTGGAGACATCTACACCGGAAGGGAGAGTCGCAACGGCGGTCCAGCGTCCATGATAAAGGGCAAATTTCTGGCCGTAGGTGCCGATTAGCTCCGGCGGAATCAGGATCCCACGGTCCTGCATGAAACTCACGAAATATCCGGCCCATCCGGAGGCCACAGTGGCGGCGCCGAAAGCATACTCCAGAACAAGATCCCAGCCGATAATCCAGGCAAAAATTTCACCCAGCGTCGCGTAACCGTAGGTATAAGCTGAGCCCGCAATAGGAATCAGCGACGCGAATTCGGCATAACAAAGGCCCGCGAACGCGCATGCAACGCCCGCCAGAACGAAGGACAGCATGATTGCCGGGCCGGCATTGTCGGCCGCAGCCTGTCCAGTAAGGACGAAAATTCCGGCTCCGATAATCGCTCCGATTCCCAGTGATACCAGATTCAATGGTCCCAGAGCCCGCTTGAGCGTGTGCTCTCCCGTCTCCTGCGCCTCGGCGCGAATCATATCCAGCGTTTTCGTAGCCAGCAAATTGGCCATGCAGAGGTTCTCCTTTTCTTACGTTCAGTTTCCCAAGTTCAATTTTGACTTAAGCCTGTGCCGGAGCGCCGCTACGGCGCGACCACACGAAATAGACCGGGATTCCCAGCAGCACAATGATCAGGCCCGGCCATGTGTATTGCGGTTTGTAGCGCAATAATACGACATCGATGAATAAAGCCATCACAATATAAATAGCCGGCAGCATCGGATAGCCGATGGCGCGATACGGCCTTTCGGCCTCTGGCCTGGTGCGCCGCAAAACGAACAGGCCGGTAATCGTCAATATATAAAAGACCAGGACGGCAAAAATCACGTAGTTAAGCAGATCGTTGTACGTGCCGGAAAGACACAACACGCACGTCCAAATGCCTTGTACGATCAAGGCGTTTTTCGGCGTCAAATATTTGGGATGGACTTTCCCCGTCGACTTAAAAAACAGTCCGTCTTTGGCCATGGCGTAATAGACGCGAGCGCCGCTCAGGATCAGTCCATTGCAGCAGCCAAACGTCGATATCAAAATGGCGATGGCCATCAGGCCCGCGCCGGAAGCACCAAACATCTGCTGCAATACGGCGGTGCCCACGCGATCTGAAGCGGCGTATTTGATGCCTCGGGAAACCACGTCTGCGCCAGCGGGATTTCCATCAAACGGCAGATGCCCCAAATAGATAAAGTTGGCAGCAATGTAAAGCAGGATCACCACGCCGGTACCGATCGCCAAAGAGAGCGGCAAGTTGCGCTTGGGATCTTTCACCTCACCGGCGGTAAACGTCACGTTGTTCCACGCGTCAGCAGAAAACAGTGAGCCGACCTGCGCCACGGCAAGAATCGTAAGTACCCCCACAAAAGGCCCCAGCAGATTGCCGGCGGCATCCGCGCCACCGGCGGAATGCGGCAGGTTCAACCGCCAGAAGTTGCCATAGTTGGCCGCTGCGGCCTGCGCATTGCGGGCAACAAAGATTCCCGCCAACACCAGCGCCGCCAGCGCGGAAACTTTGGCAATGGTAAAGACGTTCTGCACCGCGGCCCCGGTCTTAATGCCAAAAACATTCAGCCAGGTAAGAAAAACAACGATCACGATTCCGGCCAGGTTCTGCGTGTTCAGGCCCATATCCATGCCGCCTAGCGCAATGCCAAACGGCTGCGCAACGCCAACGTGGAATGGCCCAACCAGCCAGTGCGTCGCAGATACCGACGGGAAAAAATGCCCCAGAAATTTGCCGAAGGCCACACCCACGGCGGCGACTGTCCCAGTCTGGATCACCAGAAACAAAGTCCATCCATAGAGGAAGCCCCAGAGTGAGCCCAGCGATTCTCGCAGATAAACGTATTGTCCGCCGGCGCGAGGCATCATGGCGGCAAGCTCGCCGTATGAGAGCGCGCCAACAATCGTCATAAAGCCGGTGACCAGCCACGCGCCAATCAGCAGCGCCGGAGAGTTGACCTCGCGGGCAATCTCCGCCGACACAATAAAGATGCCGGAGCCGATCATTGACCCCATCACCAGGGTGGTAGCGCTGGTGAGGCCCAGCCCTTTCACTAATTCAGGCGCGCCCGATGCGCCCTGAGGCGGCGTGCTTTGAACTTCCGCGGATGAAGGCATAGTGTTCTGTATGTTTTACCCCAAAACGCGCAGAAAATCCGCAACTGCTTTTGCCGGGGACTCAAGAAGGTCAGAAATCACGGCCACCGCGTCCGCGCCTGCGGCTTTTACCTGAGAGCAATTCTGGCGGGTAATCCCTCCAATGGCGACTAAGGGTTTCCGCGTAGCCTGCCGCGCCTGCCTCACTCCGTCAATCCCCACTACAGGATCAGGATTAGCTTTTGAGCCTGTGGCAAATACCGGGCCAATAGCAATGTAGTCGACTGGGAGCAGATCGGCTGCGATGACTTGGGTAAGGTTGTGAGTGGAGAAGCCGATGACTCGGGTCTTTCCATCTTTCACATGTTCAAAAATCTTCCGCGCCGACTCAGGCGAGAGATCGTCCTGGCCCAGGTGAACTCCGTCGGCATCGGCGGCAAGACAGATGTCAACGCGGTCGTTGATGATCAGCGTTGCTCTGTCCCATGTAACGCGGCGCAGCTCCCTCGCACAGCTCAGGAACCGTCTCGGCTGCTCCGGTTGGGATTTGTCGCGAAGCTGAATCAGCGTCGCGCCTGCCGCGATCAACTCTTCCGCATATCGGACGATGGCCATGATCGGATCAGGCTGCGCCGCGAAGCAGGAAAAGTCGATGATGGGATAGAGGGGTGGGATGGGCATTCGCTCCCTAGTGTACAGGGGCACGCTGCTGCTC
>JBAVUZ010000475.1:0-7172 GCA_049697035.1 Candidatus Angelobacter sp.
CTACTGTGATATCAAAAAAGATTCCGAGGGCTTCATTGGCCGCCTGTTGGAACTGTTCGAGTTTGGTGCGCAACGTGGTCAGCAACTCGTCCTTTGCGACCGGAGGAAGCTGCGACTCTTCCAACTGATGGATCAACTTTTCCGTTTCGTCTCGTCCTGCAAGCAGAGGTGCCGCACACGCTGAAGGATCTTCAATAGAAAACGCTTTGCTCGCCGCATCAATATGCTTCTGCAAAAATTCCAGCACTGGCCGCAGGAATGGAACTTTCGATTCTTCCGGTCCGAGCCGGGAAGCAAGCCCGACAAGCGAAGTATCGATGCCATCAAAAAAGTCTGCTTCGTGGCCGGCCGGTTTGGGCAGCGTTGAATCGGTCAGCTTGTAATAGGTATAGCGCGGGCCGGGAGGCACGCGAATGCCGCCTGTACCCTGCGATGTCTGGTGCGACAGACCCTCCAGCGCAAATTGCGTGTAGGACATCCCCAGAAGCGGCGAGTATTCGCCGATGTTCATCTTGATGGTGTAATCTTCGTCGGCAACGGCGCCGCGCTGAAACATGCCCGGAGGATTTCCCAGGTAAAGTTTTTTTGCCTGCCAGGGCAGAAGTCCTTCCTTGATCTGCTCGGGAAATTTATTGGGATCGGCGGCGGCGCGGAAAGCCTCAAGCGTAAGAACGCCGGAAGCTTCGTGGTTGCCGTGGCCATCGCGCTTGGTGCCGCTGAAGCGGCTGGTCAGTACGTCTGGACGAAAAATTCGGATCGCGCGGACGACATCAGCCAGAGCAACATCATGGCCGTGCCATTTGTTGAAGGTCTCTTCGGCCGTCTTGGAAAATCCGAAGTCGACTACGTGGCTGAAGCGCTGCTCCACGCCGTAATATTTATCGGCTTCAAGAAGCTCAAGCGTGCGCAGGATGCCCAGTTCGTCGGAGCTCTCCGTGCCGAACTTGTTCTGGCCGCCTTCACCGCGCGTGACGGTAAAGAGCAGAACGCTGGCGCCTTTGCCGCGAGCTTCCAGCGTCAACAGGCCGCCGTCTTCATCGTCGGGATGAGCGACCACCTGCATGATGCGCGCCGTGGTCTTCAGCTTGGTGAGCAACTGGGCCAGATGGAGCGAGCCCACATCTTCCGGCAGCGGACGTGTGTCTGAATGAAGGTTGGAAACAAGAAGGAAAAGCAAGCAGGCGCAGGCCATGGCCTGGCGGATGAGCTTTAAGCGCATGGCGACCATTGTCTCTGTTAGACGGCGATTCCGGCAAACCGGGTGCAATTTTGTCAGCAAGCTGTTGCAGTACTGAAAGACCCGGAAAAAGCAAAAGAGTGGTGCAGGCAATGCTGCAAATGGACAAGATCGACATCAATCGCCTGAAGCAGGCTTATGAGAAGGGGTAGTTTGAGCGCTATAGCATTTCCCGAATTTTGCGTGCGAGTTCGTCGAACTCATACGGCTTTTCCATGAAACACTCCGGCCCGGAAGGATTGTCCTCTTCAAACGCCCGGTCGGCGAAGCCGGAAACATACAGCACCTTCATATTCGGGCGGTGGATTTTTAACTGTTGAGCCAGTTCGCGTCCGTTCATGCCTGGCATGAGGACGTCAGTAAGAAGCAGGTCAATCTTGTGCGTATAGTGGCTGGAAATTTCCAGCGCCTTGAGGGGAAGGTTCGCCGTCATCAGTTGATAGCCCAGGCCGCTCAGGAATTCGCGAGCCAGCTCCAGCAGAGGTCCGTGGTCTTCCACCAGCAGGATGGTTTCCGTGCCGCGAAGCGATTCAATGTCTCTCCTTGGGACTACCGCCGGCTCGCTTGCCTCTTCTGCAGGAACGCGCGGCAGAAATACCTGAAAGGTGGTTCCCTTGCCGGGCTCGCTATGCACGTTAACGCCGCCGCCGCTTTGCAGAACGATTCCGTACATTGACGCCAGACCCAGTCCGGTTCCCTGGCCAAATTCGCGCGTGCTGAAGAACGGCTCAAACAATCGCGCTTTCACCTCCGGTATCATCCCCTCCCCTGTATCGCTCACAGAGAGCACAACATACTTGCCGGGCATGAGATTGGGATATTGGGAAGCATGCGCGTCGTCGACCTCAACGGTGGAAACGGCGAAAGTCATCTTGCCGCCCTCGGGCATTGCGGCCTGCGCATTGGAAGCCAGATTGGCCATGATCTGCTCAATCTGCGCGGGATCGGCCTTGATCCATGCGGGCTCGGGGGCCGGCAATACGACTATCTCAATGGTCTCGCCCAGCAGCTGCGACGCTATCTGGCAGTTATCCGTGACCACAGCATTCATGTCCAGGAAGCGAAGCGAAAGCAACTGGCGGCGGCCAAAAGCCAGCAACTGGCGCGTTAAAGCGGCCGCCCGCTTGGCTGAGGTGGAGATTTTTGCCACGTAATCTCTCGACGACTCAGATTCCAGGGAGGGCAACAGAAGCTCGGAATAGCCCAGGATCATGCTGAGCAGATTGTTGAACTCATGCGCAACGCCGCCGGCGAGCCTACCCAGGGCCTCAAGTTTTTCCGCCTGCTGCAGGCGCTCCTGGGAAAGCTTGAGCATTGCTTCCATATGAGTGCGCTGGCTTACGTCGCGCACAATCGCGATTACGTTTTCGGCGTCGCGCGAGCGGTTGGGACTCAGGCTGATTTCTACCGGAAGAAGCGTGCCGTCTTTTCTCTGGACCTCAAGTTCCAGACCAGCCCCCATGGGGCGGATCTTTGGGTTTTGGGCGTAGCCCGCGCGATAGCGAGTGTGAACGGACCGCTTGCTTTCCGGAACCAGCATTTCGATGGTCTGGCCCATGAGTTCGGCGCGAGTATAACCAAAAATCTTCTCCGCGGCGGCATTGACCAGGGTGATGCGCCCTTCGGCATTGACTTCAAGGATGGCATCCGGCGCGGCTTCCAGCAGTTGGCGAAACCGATTCTCAATGCGACGCGACACCGGATCCGGTTCGGCACCGATACACACTTCGGGATTGGCTTTGGGCACGGGCATGATTCAGCTGTTCTTTAGAGTGCACCGGAACGGCCGGAAGAGATGTGACAACGGTCACATCAGAACGGCATTGCGTGCTCCATTTTCAATATAGACCTATAGATCTGAGGCTTGTCGCCACACGGCTCGATTTGAGTGCAAAAGCAGCATTTGTAAGCCGTTCTTATCGCCTTTATGCTGTGATAGCGGGCTTTTAGCGCATGTTGATTCGCACTAATTCGAACTTTTTGCACAGGGCAATTGCTTTGTTGATCTTTTGCTGGGCTAGCTGCGGTCTTGCCATGCCCGCGGCAGAGCAGGAACCGACGGTCGAATCAGTCTTTGCCGATGCGCCTTTTGATCAATGGGCAGCACAGGGTAATCACCAGGAGGTGCCGTGGCAGGTACAAACGTCCGCAGACCGGCTCTCTTTTCATCAGCGTCTGATTGCCACAATCCAGATCCAGGTACCGGGGCCGGAGCTGTTGAAGCGCAGCCGCGACGAGCACATCACTCTGCTGGTGGAAGTGAGGAACGGCCAGGGCGTGTCTGTGAGAAATTTTGGCCTGCTGGAGCTGACTAACCTGAAGCCGGAGATGAAGCGCAGCGACGTTGAGTTTTCATGGCAAGCCTTTGCGGTGCCGGGGCAGTATGAACTTTCCGTGGCGCTGTGGGACAAAAAATCCGGCGAGCACAATTTTCTGCGCCGGCTGTTTCATGTGGATGCTTATAGAAATGATCCGTTGCCGGAAATGTGGCGCGGGCTCCCCGCTTTTGAATTCTGGGGGACCAAGCGTGACGGCCCGGATTACATGTTCCATGCCGATATCGAAGGACGGCCAAATCTGGCGCTGGCCACGCGGCGCCCGGTTGAAATGCAAGTGCTGTTCGACATGACGCCTTCTGCGGAAGTCTTTCGCGGGAGTTTTGGTTATTACAATCATTACCTGGGAGCGGCCCTGCCTACGTTCAAAGTCTTCAACCAGATCAATCTCAAGAACGGATCACGGCGGGCCGCGGCCGTGGACCTGGTGCAACGCCGCATTGTGTTCGAGCAGGATGACGGCAAAGACCTGGACTGGGCCGTTTTGCGTAAAACGCTTCTGCCCAATAGCGGGCCGGGAACGGTGAGCGTAAAAGACTTGCAAAACAAGCAGCAAAGCCCGGTGTATCTGCGGGAAGAGATTGTGCGCCGGCTCAAGGCCGGGTCAGAGCACGCGGCCAAGACTGGCGAGAACCCCCTGCACGTGTTCATTCTCCTCGGCAGCCCGATGGATTTCTATGCTTTTCCAAAGCTGCCGGAAATTGAAACCGGCGATGAAAAGGACTGCGTTATTTACTATCTGCAATTTGAATTCAGCCAGCGAGAAGAGATCACCGGAGCGCCTGGGAACGTGGAGAAGATGTTGAAACCGCTGAAGATAAAGAGCTTCGAGGTGAGATCGGCGGACGATATTAGACGGGCGCTGGCGAGGATATTAGAGGAAGTGGGCAAGTTGTAGTCGAAGCAGCTATTCTTCGTCGGGGAGCTCAGGTGGAGCTCAGGTGCCCGCCTTGCCAATCCCTGCAACTTACGCGATAATAACAACTTGCCCAGTATGTCCGGGCGTCAATCAGGAAAGGATTCAGTGCAACTGTGCTAATGATTCGATTGGCGCGCATTGGTGCGCGCAAGCAGCCTTATTACCGTGTGGTGGTGATTGATAAGGAGCGCGCCCGCAATGGACGCTCCGTGGAAGTGGTGGGACTTTACAATCCCCGCACCAATCCCACTACAATCGACTTGAAACGTGATCGCATTGATTATTGGGTCTCAAAGGGCGCGCAGCTTTCTGACACCGTGGGCCGTCTGCTCACCAAGGCAAAAGCCGCACCTGCGCCGGCGGCCTAGGCAGGAAAGCAAGGAGTCAGTTCTTTTCCGGGATACAGTCAGAGAAATTTGGGCCCCAAGCTTAGCTAGGTGAAGGACTCCCTCATGACGGAAACGGGCGGCGATATGCGTATGCTCGTGGAGCAGATTGCTCAGGCTCTTGTAGACGCTCCAGAACAAGTTCAAGTGACCCCGGTTGAAGATGGCGACGCCACGATCCTGGAATTGCGCGTGGCCGCAACGGACCTGGGCAAGGTTATCGGCCGGCAGGGACGCACTGCCAAATCAATCCGCACGCTATTGGGCGCGGCCAGCATGAAGTACAAGAAACGCTACATGCTGGAGATTATTGAAGACGAAGATGAAGAGGGAACTGGCCCGGCGGAATAGCTTGCTGATCTTTCTGCCCTGATTGTGGCCCGGCAGCGCGGATGACTAAGGAAGCTGAGTTCGTCACGATTGCCCGGGTGGCCAAAACGCAGGGACGCCACGGCGAAGTTGCCGCAACGTTGCTCACCGATTTCCCCGAGCTGTTTGAAACGCGCAGGAAACTTTTTGCGTTTGGCGACAGCGGCAGAGCAGGACAAGGTGACGCGGTCGACCCGGATCGGCGAAAGTTGGAACTGGAAGAGCACTGGTTCCACAAAGGCATGGTGGTGCTCAAGTTTGCCGGCGTGGATTCCATCAGCGATGCGGAAACGCTAGTTGGGAGCGAGATCCAGATTCCGCGCAGCGAACGGGCAGCCTTGGGCGGCGACGAGTTTTACGTAAGCGATCTGGTAGGCTGCACGGTGTCCGATTCCGGCCGCGAAATCGGACGGATAAAAGATGTGCAGTTTGGCAGCGGAGAAGCGCCGCTGCTGGTGATCCAGGGCGAGAAGGAATATCTGGTCCCGTTTGCCGCCGCTTATATTGAAAAGATTGCGCTGGAGCAGAAGCGCCTGGAGATGAAACTTCCGGAAGGTCTGCTTGAGCTGGATGCGCCGCTGAACCAGGAAGAAAAGCAGCGGCAGCATAAGAAATCTTGATCAGGTTCGCACAAATGAAGTTCGAGATCGTAACTATTTTTCCGGACTTTTTTAGCGGGCCGTTGGATTATGGCATTGTGCGCAGGGCGCGCGAGGCCGCGATCATTGAAATAAAGATTCATGACCTGCGGGCCTTTACCACAGACCGGCACAAGACGGTGGATGACCGTCCGTTTGGCGGTGGTGAGGGCATGGTGTTGAAGCCGGAACCGCTGTTTGAATGCGTGGAGTCTCTGAAGTTGGCCCCGCGCGAGCAGCGGCTGGCGGGCGAGGCGAAAGAAACCGTCGTCCTGCTGTCACCGCAAGGCCGGATGTTTACGCAGGCAGTTGCGGAAGAGATGGCCGCGCTGGAGCGGATCGTGTTGATCTGCGGGCGTTATGAAGGCGTGGACGAGCGGGTTGCCGAGAGCCTGGCCGACCAGGAGATTTCCATCGGCGACTACGTGCTGAGCGGCGGCGAGTTGGGCGCGGCAGTGACGATTGATACCATCACGCGGCTGGTTCCGGGAACACTGGGAAACGCGGCATCGGCAAGGCAGGAAAGTTTCAGCACCGTGCAAAAGGCCGGCGTGGATGGGCCGGACAGCACATGCGGATCTGGCGGGCTGCTGGATTATCCGCATTACACACGGCCGGCGGAGTTTCGCGGGATGGCGGTGCCGGAAGTTTTGATCGGCGGCAACCATGAGCAGATACGCAAGTGGCGTCGCGGCAAAGCCTTGGAAAAGACGTTGCGCAATCGTCCGGACCTGCTGGAGCGGCAGCCGCTGAGCGAGGAAGACAAAAAGTTTCTAGCGGAAGTCGGCAGGAAGAGCAAATAGCAATTGGCAATTAGCAAATAGCAACTGCTCGGATCAACGAAGTTCGCTATTTGCCAATTGCTAGCTGCTAATTGCTAAAATTCCAAGAGAGCCAAAGAAGGATTAAGACCATGTCACAGCATCCCATTATGGAAAAACTCGCTGCCAAGCTGCAGCGCAAGGACATTCCTGACGTAAAGCCGGGCGACAGCGTCCGCGTCCAGGTAAAGATCAAAGAAGGCGACAAAGAGCGCGTACAGGCGTTTGAAGGCACCGTGATTTCCATGCGCAGCGGCCCGCAAGGCAGCTTTACCGTGCGCAAGGTCAGCTTTGGCCAGGGCGTGGAACGTATCTTTCCGTTCAACTCCAAGGTGCTGGATAAAGTCGAGATTTTGCGCTCCAACCAGGTCCGACGCGCCAAGCTGTTTTACCTGCGCGCACTCAAAGGCAAGGCCGCGCGTCTGCGTGAAGTCGACCATCGGGCTGTGGCCGCAAAGGCTGAGGC
>JBAVUZ010000476.1:0-7444 GCA_049697035.1 Candidatus Angelobacter sp.
GACCTGTTTTCTCCGATTTGCCACTCTTCCGCAGAACCATCGCCAGCGAGAATCACCCGAGCTATCGACGACCTTAGGGTTTGTGAGAAATCCGGGCTAGAAGCCAGGAGCTAGTGGCTAGTAGCTAACTTTACGCCGTTCTTGCCACCTCATACAGATATTCCACATAGGACATCACCGCCCCATCGATGCCCTGGACTTTCGGATTGCTGGATTCGATCACGTAGTATTCGTTGGGAGCATGCGCGCCGCTGCCGTGGCCCAGGCCAAAGTGTCCTGCGGGCAGGCGCAGCGGATCGCCGGTAAAAACATATCCAGGCCATGAGCCGGCCAGACGCGGCATTACGATGGGATCGATTCCATTGCGTTTGTACACGGCGTGTTCCGCGCGGACGACAGCCGCATCGGCAGGCGTGCTGGTGGGATCATAGCCACCGGTCATGTTCACTTCGATGTCGCCAAAGCCGTTCTTTGCCAGATGCGCCTTGAGCGCAGCGAGTGCGTCAGCGGCGGTCATGTCAGGCACCAGCCGCATGTCCATTTTGGCCGCGGCGCGATGCGGCAGAATAGTTTTGCCACCCTGGCCGGTATAGCCACCCACAAGCCCTTCAATATTCACCGTTGGTTTTGACACCAGCAGCTCCAGCGATTCCTCAAAGCTCACGTCATGCACCCAGTGCTCCACGCCCATCTGTTTCATCAGCGCTTTTTCGTCGAGCCGCCGCCCAGCTTCCGCGACCATGGCTTTTTCCTGTGCGGAGATAGGACGCGCCTTGTCGGCAAAGCCGGTAATTGCCGGATCATTGCCATCGGCGGAGACCAGCGTGTTCAACGCTTTCACCAGGTGCCATGCGGGTGAGTCGAGCCGCGCCTTGTTGCTGGAATGGATGTCGGCCTTCGGCCCGCGTCCCCACTTCTCACCGCTGGAAACCAGTTCCAGTTCCACCACGCCTTTCGCGCCGAGAAACGCCGTAACTTTTCCGTCAGGGTCTTGCGAAGCAAACGGCATAAAGATTCCTACCGTTTTCTTCAGCGCGGCCAGAACTTCCGGCCGGTGGACCACCTGGGCAAAATGCGGCGAGCCAATTTCTTCTTCTCCTTCAGCAACAAAAACAAAGTTCACCGGGAGCTTGCGGCCCGCGCCGCGGATCGCGTGCAGCGCCGCCAGGAAAGTTGATTCAGGCCCTTTCTGGTTGACCGCACCGCGACCCACCACAACTTTGCCGAAGCCCGGCTTGTCCACGATGCGGGCCTCCCACGGCGGTGACGACCACTCTGAGGGATCGACTTGCTTCACGTCATACATAAAGTAAAGGCCAAGAGTCTTGGGAGCGCCCGCGTCCAGCGTGGCAAAGATTCCCGGCTGTCCGTCCGTGGGAATTTTTGTCACCTACTGAAAGCCGGCGTCGCGCAGCATCTGCATGGTGAGTTCGCAACCTTCATTCATGCCGCGATTTTCCGCGGCGATGGAAGGCTGCTTCATCCACGTCTGCATCCGCTGCACAGTTTCATCATGGCGCTTGGTGATCTCGGCGCGAATGGCGGACAAGTCATCGTCAACCACAGTGAGGCCGGTGGCCGAAGAAAAGACATTTTCCGTAGCGCTTATCCAGCCTGGGAGAGCAAGACTCGCGGCTCCCGCGGCCGCGCCCACCAGGAAGCTGCGCCGATCAAACGGATTGCCGGATGGTTCTGCCGACGCTACGCTGGCTTTCAAGTTTTTCTGCTCTGATTTGCTGGACATAAGGGCGTCTCCTGGATAAAGAGGTACGAAATAACGATGCGGCGAATTATAAGACGCGAAGAGAGGCCGCGCATCCCCAATCTTCAATCTTCGGCCCGGCAGTAACACGCGGGTATACTCAAGTTTTGGGCGAGACGATGAATCGTGCTGAAAAGAACGGCGCCAGGCTGGCGGCCGCAATGGTTGTGCTGTCTCCGCTGCTGGTATGCCAGGGAATCTATGTCCGTCGTGTGACGCCCAAATTACCGGAGGCCGACGGACCTCGCTCAGGCGAAGCCGGCTGCGGAGCGCCATTGCGACTGCTGGTCCTGGGGGATTCGGCCGCGGCCGGAGTAGGTGTGCGTACCCAGGAAGAAGCGCTTGCCGGTTATATGGTGAGCGGGCTCAAGAAGAAATTCCGTGTCGACTGGAAAGTGGAAGCGCAGACGGGCGCCACCACCCGCAGCACCCTCGCCAGGCTCAAAAGCATGGCGCAGGAACCATTTGCCGCCGTCGCAATATCGCTGGGCGTCAATGATGTGACCTGCGGAAGGCGCGCAACTACGTGGCTGGCCGAGTTGGATGAGTTAGCAGGTCTCTTGCGCCTTAAGTTTAGTGCACAGAGGATGCTCTGGAGCGGACTGCCGCCGATGCATGAATTTCCCGCGTTGCCGCAGCCGTTGCGCTGGTATCTGGGAGCCAGAGCGAAATGGTTTGGCCGCGTGCTGGGCGAATGGGCGGAGTCGCAAGCTGACTGCGTGTTCGTCGCTGTGCCAGCCGGCGGTTACGGGCCGATGATGGCGGAAGATGGCTTTCATCCGGGCCCCCGTATGTATGAGATGTGGGGCGCGGAGATGGCAAGACGAATCATGGAAGGCCGCGGCTTATTTCCGCATGAATCAACAGCGGCCCAAAAAGACTAATAGATTTTGTGAGTTCACTATCGACAATGCCGCAGCTTAAGTCGGGCGATACGGTCTTTCCACCCGCTCAACTACTCTCTTTACGTATCGTGGCTTTTTCCCTTTTATTACCCGGAACTTACGGCCGCAGGTAGGGCAGGGCGGAACAAAGTACAATTCCTCATGCGGCGCCAGCATCAGGTGGTCGCATTTGCAGCGCCAGGCCACATGGTTGCCAAGCCCGCGCCCGTAGCTCGTTTCGCCGTCTTTCCACTGGATCGGAACGTCTTCATAAAATCTGGCCATGCGCTGCCTCCGGAGATGCATTCTATTCCATGAGTCCGTCGAATCAAAAGAAAGCCTTCAAGTCCGGCATCCAAAGGGGTTTCCACTCGCATCAAAATCTTCTCGGGTAGAAGCCAAAAAATACAACCAATAGATTCGACCCAGCTCTTTTCTTTGGACTGATCGGGGCCCGCTTGCACAACCCGTCGGGCAGGGGTGTAATATTCGCGTGTTCTGGCTGCCTGAAACGGCTAAGTGATTGAATCCTTAGTCTCGGCAACAGATTCCAGGAAATAAAACTCGTCTAGAAACTTTCTTGAGTACCCACAGAGCACAACCCGATTCTCCTTCCGTAAGCGAAGCTCCCGCTTTTCCAACCGATGTTCAAACGCCCGGGCAGGTCTTTTCCGGCGGCGGTGAGCTGGGCGAGAGAATTCGCTCATTCGATTGGTCAAGCACCCCCATGGGTCCAATTTCCACCTGGCCCCAGAGCTTAAAGACGGCGGTCCGCATCCTGATTACCTCCCGCTATTCCATGTGGATGGGCTGGGGACCGGACCTGATCTTCTTTTACAACGATGCCTATGCGCGGCAGACTTTGGGCAAGAAGCATCCATCGGCGCTGGGCAAGCCATTTCGTGAAGTATGGGCGGAAATCTGGAGCGATCTTGATTCCCGTATTCGCACCGTAATGGACACGGGTGAGGCGACATGGGATGAAGCCTTGCTCCTGTTCCTGGAGCGTAGCGGCTATTCGGAAGAAACCTACCATACATTCTCCTACAGTCCTTTAACGGGCGATGACGGCAAAATCAATGGCCTCTTCTGCGTTGTGATGGAAGAGACGGAGCGCGTGATCGGAGAGCGCCAGCTCGCTTTGCTGCGCCACCTGGCGGCTGGTCTCAGCTCAAAAATCACGGAAGAGGAAGTTTGCATCGCAATTCCGGCCAGTCTCAAAACCAATCCGCAAGATTTGCCATTTACGCTCGTATATCTTTTTGAAAACGAAGAAACGCGTGCGCGGCTGGCATGCGAAACCGGAATCGAACCAGGACATCCGGCGGCCCCTGCAATGATTGAGATTGATGCGGCGGACGCGGTATGGCCGATTTGTGACCTTCTGAATACTAAGGGGCCGGTCTTCGTAGAGAACTTGACCGAACTTTTCGGCTCGATGCCCACCGGCTCATGGGACCGGCCACCGAAGCGCGCAATCCTTGTCCCGATTACCGGGCAGGGGCAGGACCGCGCTGCCGGAGTGTTCATCACGGCGCTCAATCCTTACCGGCAGCTCAACGCCGGTTATTCCGGATTCATTGATCTGGTTGCCGGACAAATTGCCGCGGGAATCGCCAATGCCCGCGCTTATGAACGTGAGCGGCATCGAGCGGAAGAGTTGGCTGCGCTGGATCGCGCAAAGACAACTTTCTTCAGCAATGTGAGCCATGAGTTCCGCACGCCTTTGACCTTGATGCTGGGTCCGACGGAAGACGCGCTGGCGAACCCGGAAAAAGTCTTGCGCGGCCGGGAACTGGAAACTGTTCACCGCAATGAGCTGCGATTGCTCAAGCTGGTGAATACGCTTCTGGATTTTTCGCGCCTGGAAGCGGGCCGGGTTACCGCCACCTATCAGCCCACCGATCTGAGCGCATACACCATGGAGCTGGCCAGCATTTTTAGGTCGGCGATTGAGAAAGCCGGACTGAATTACGTTGTGGAATGTGCCCCATTGCCGCAGCCGGTTTATATCGACCGTGAAATGTGGGAAAAGATCGTGCTCAACCTGATCTCTAACGCCTTGAAGTCCACATTTCATGGCTCTATTGAACTGGAACTCACTAACAAAGGTGACCATGTTGAATTTAGCGTGCACGATACGGGAACGGGAATTCCGGAGCACGAGCTTGCTCATTTGTTTGAGCGGTTTCGCCGCGTGGAGCACGCCCGCCGCAGGACACATGAAGGCAGCGGAATCGGGCTGGCGCTTGTCCATGAATTGCTCGCTATGCACGGCGGACAGATCACGGTGCAGAGCAAAGTGGGCCAGGGAACTACGTTTACGGTAACGCTGCCGTATGGAAGCCAGCATCTTCCCAGGGAGCGCGTCAGGCCGGAGGCCGAACAGATTGTTCCCGGAACGGCGCGCAAAGCATTTGTGCAGGAAGCCCTGAGCTGGCTGCCCGGACATGCGGTGGACGACACGGAAAGCCGTGAAGACCTGGAAGCCGCGGACGCTTTGAGCGCGCCGCTTTTGATAACGTCCAGCAAGCCGCGCGTGCTGCTGGCGGATGACAATCGCGACATGCGCGAATATGTCCGGAGGCTGCTCAGTTCGAGATTTGAAGTCACCACGGCGGAAAATGGCAGGCAGGCGCTGGAGAAAGCGAATCAGCAGTTGCCGGCTCTGGTTCTGAGTGACGTGATGATGCCGGAAATGGACGGCCTGCAACTGCTGGCTGCGTTGCGGGAAAATCCTGCCACTTCTTCCGTGCCGGTGGTGCTGCTCTCCGCGCGGGCAGGCGAGGAATCGCTGATTGAAGGCATGATGTCCGGGGCGGACGATTATGTGGTGAAGCCATTCACGGCGCGCGAACTGCTGGCGCGCGTGGAAGCGCACATCAAGATCGCCAGTTTCCGGCGTGAAGCGCTGGAAAGAGAATCGCGCCTGCAAAGCGAGTTGCGCGAGTCTGAGCGCGAACAGCAGCAGTTGCTGGATGTGGTGAACCAGTCCACCGATTTTATCGGCCTGGCCGACATGCAAGGACGTGTGCTTTACGTAAATAAAAGCGCGCGCGCCATGATGGGGCTGGGCGAAGCGCAGGATGTCCGCCAGCTTAGGATCAAGGATTTCTTTTTCCCTGAAGACGTTCCTTTTCTTGAGCACCAGGTAATTTCCACCGTGGTGCGGGAAGGCCGTTGGCAGGGCGAAGTTAATTTCCGCCATTTCAAAACCGGCGCGAGCATTCCGGTGGACTATCACGTTTTTCCCGTCAATGATCCCCAGACCGGCGAAATGGCTGGCCTGGCCACGGTGACGCGCGATATGCGCGAGCGCAAAAAGACGGAAGCGGCGTTGCGCAAGAGTGAAGAGCAATACCGTGTGCTGGCGGAATTGAGCCCGCAGGCCCTGTGGACGGCGGATCGCCAAGGCCGCGTGCTTTACGCGAACCAGAGATTTCTGGAATACGTTGGCAAAGATTTTGCTCCCAGGGATGGCACAGAGTATCTCGATCTGTTTCATGAAGAGGACCGTGAGCGCGTCTTGAACGTGTGGACGCACAGCGTAAAGACTGGTGAAGATTACATGCTCGATGCGCGGCTGATTCGCGCCAATGACGGCGCCGCGCGTTGGTGGCATTGGCGTGCTCTGCCATTGCGCGATGATACCGGCGCGATCCAGCAATGGCTGGGCGTGGCTAATGACGTGCATGAGAGCCGCGTGGCCGAGGAAGCTGTCCGTACCGAGCGAGCCCGGCTGGTGGAAATGTTCCGCCAGGCCCCGGCCTTCATGGCCATGCTGAGAGGTCCAGAACATGTTTTTGAGAGGACCAACCAGCAATATCAGGAGTTGATCGGCAATCGCGACGTACTGGGCAAACCTCTGCGTCAGGCCCTGCCTGAAGCTGCAGAGCAGGGTTTTGTCACGATTCTGGACAAGGTTTATCAAACCGGCGAGCCTTTCGTGGCCAGCGGTCTCAGTATCAGCATAGAGCGGGTTCCGGGAGCGCCGCTGGAAGAGCGTTACCTGGATTTCGTGTACCAGCCCATGCGGGAAAGCGACGATACGATTTCCGGCGTTCTGGTGCTGGGCGTGGATGTAACCGAGCGCAAACGCGCCCAGTCGGCACTCTTGCAGAGTGAAAAACTTGCCGCCGTGGGCAGGCTTTCCGCTTCCATCGCGCATGAGATCAATAATCCTCTGGAAGCCGTAACCAATCTGCTCTACCTCATCAACGAGGAAAAAGATCTTCCTGCGCAGGCGCGCAGCTTTACTCATCTGGCCCAGCAGGAACTGGCGCGCGTGAGCCAGATCGCCACGCAGACGCTTCGCTTTTATCGCCAGCCCACCGCCCGGACAGCCGTGCGTGTTGCTGAACAGCTTGATTCGGTGCTCAAGCTCTACCAGGGTCGGCTTGCCTCGGCCGGCGTGGAAGTCGTCCGCGATTACCGCGCCTCTGCTCCGCTGCTGGCGTTTGAAGGTGAACTGCGTCAGGTATTTACCAACCTTGTCGGCAACGCCCTGGACGCATCCCGCAACGGCGGCAAGATGACGTTGCGTACGCGCGAAGCCACAGACTGGCGCACCGGACGCAAAGGCATTCGCGTCACCGTGGCCGACTGTGGCCATGGCATGTCCAAAGAAACGCTGCGCCGCATCTTTGAGCCATTCTTTTCCACTAAAGGCATTACCGGCACGGGCCTGGGACTGTGGGTGACGCTGGGCATCATCCAAAAGCATGAAGGCCGCGTAAAGGTCCGCAGCAGCGAATCACCAGAGCATCACGGCACGGTCTTCAGTGTGTTCATACCGCAC
>JBAVUZ010000477.1:0-1522 GCA_049697035.1 Candidatus Angelobacter sp.
CCATAAGGGCCATGGGTTACCTGGTTCCTTACCAGCCGGAAGCACATATAGCGTTGCCCCAAAGTTACCTGCGTAAGGCTGTTTTCACGTTGTCTGTGGAAGGGACAATGCTCTAAGCTTGCGTCAATTAGGTCCATGGAGAGAGTTTAATGTTCCATCCCAGATTCCGGCTGGCGATCTGCTCTGCGTTTGTGTTCGTGGGCATCGCTTCGGCTCAACGCTCTGTGATGCATGACCAGTCGCCGCGCCAGGCCCTGATTGAGATGTTTTCCGGAGGCGAAGCGCCATTCAAGAAACATCTGACGCTGGAAATGCAGAGCAAGCTTCAGAACCTGATGAAGGGGTCGACCGATAACGCGCCCAACCCACTTTTAGCCTTGACGGGGGCAAAATCCGCGGGAGCAGACGGGTTTCAGTCTTTCGATATAGGTCCTATTCTTTTTGCCTTCAACAATCCCGACCAGCATGAGCGCTATGAAGTGGAGATGGATAGCGACGAACAGAATGGAGACGAAGATAGCATGGCGCTTTCACTCCATCTGGTACGTAACGGCGTTGAACGCGAGATTCCCGTGGGGCTCAAAATACTTGCCAAACTCAGGCGGCAGGCCGGCGTCTGGAGGCTGACAGCAGTCAACCTGAATGCTTCGCTGCCAGTTGGCGATCCGCGAATTCTGGAAAAATCCTGGTGGGCGCCGACGCTTGCCGCAGCCGCAGCCGCAGGCGAAGAGACACCTGCCTCTTCAGCCGTGGTGATTGACGAACGTCCAAAGATGAATCCGTTGCGCGCGGTGCGGATGATTGGCATGGCGGAAAACCTATATGCCCAGATGCATCCCGGATTTGGCTATACGTGCAAGCTTTCCAACCTGGTGAATATTGGCAAGGGAATGGATGAAGAAGGCATGTACAAATTCATGGATGCCGATTTTGCCGACGGCCTTTATAACGGCTATAGATTTACCCTCACCGGATGTGAGCATGCTCCGGCAAGAATGTTTCGCGTTATCGCTGAGCCGGTGGCAGGCCACGGCAAGGCCTATTGCTCTGATAATACAAACAATTTACGCGCCGCCGACGATGGCCGTGGAACCACCTGTCTGGTAGCCGGAAAAATCGCACGCAAATAAACGGAGAGAGCAATCTACTCCGTTAGATTTGTTTCACGCTTCCAACAGTAACCGCTAATTCAGGACTTCTGAACCTGAAGGTGGTTATCGACTGAGAAGACCCCGGGAACGCTGTTCGCGCGGATGTTGGCCTCGTTCTTGTCCGCTTCTGAATTTACAATGCCTTCCAGCGTAACATGGCCGCCTTTCACAATAATGTGGATCGGTGGAACTGATCCCATGGAATAGCGGAATAGCCGCTCGTCATTGAAAAGCGACCGCGCCACTTCTCTGCGAATCCGGTCGTCGTTCCCTGAAGCGGGCAAAATCTCAATCTGATTGCTCACGCTATCCACGCCTTCAATATGCTTGACTGTCTTTTCCGCCGAATCTTTCAGGATTGCGTCTCGCAC
>JBAVUZ010000478.1:0-3180 GCA_049697035.1 Candidatus Angelobacter sp.
CCCTTGCGCTTCTCTAGTCCTTCACCTCCGCCAGGTTGAACAGGGGACTTGCACCCCCAAGCTGTCGAACATGTTCGGCACACAACGAAAAAGCCTGGCCGCGCGGCCAGGCTTTTTTCACGCATGAAGAACTAAACCGTCATCAGTTCCTTTTCCTTGGCCGCGCCCATCTCTTCCATCTTCTTGATCTCGGCATCAGTCAGCTTCTGGACCTCGTCCAGCGCTTTCTTCTCTTCGTCCTCGGAAATCTTTTTGTCTTTCATGGCCTTCTTGATGGCCTCATTGCCGTCACGGCGCACGTTGCGAATGGCAGTGCGATGGTCTTCCAGAATTTTGTGCAGATGCTTCACCATGTCTTTGCGGCGCTCTTCCGTTAGCGGCGGCACCGGAATACGAATCAGCTTGCCGTCATTCTGCGGATTCAGTCCCAGTCCGGCGGAACGGATGGCCTTTTCAATGTCGGCAATGATCCCCGGATCGTAAGGCTGTACCGTGAGCAACTGCGATTCCGGAGAATGCACCGTGGCCACCTGATTCAGTGGCATCTCAGATCCGTAATACGGCACGCGGACCGGATCCAGCATGTTCACGGTGGCGCGGCCGGTGCGTGCCGCGGCCAGGTTGGCGCGGAAATCTTCCACCGCTTTGTCCATGCGCGTCTTCAGCTGCGTATAAACTTCTTTCAACGCGGGTATCGCCGCGATTCCTGATATTGCCATTGCTCCCAGCCTCAAAAAAGAGAGTAAGCGAACGCTCGATTATACAGCCAAGACCGGAGCCCGGTAGAAGCTGGCACGGTCACCATCACGCGACGCTTTTCTGTCCTGTCCGGCGGTAAAGCAACCACGTATGCCATAAGATTCTCAGCGTGGCCAGTACAGGGATGGACAGAAACACGCCTATAACGCCCGCCACTTCTCCTCCCGCAAAGACGCCGAACAACACAGTAAGCGGATGCAACTCTAGCGTTGTTCCCACGATCCGGGGAGAGGTAACGTAATCCTGAAGGCATCGCCAGACAAGCAGGAAAATGAGCAGCCACCAGAAGTGGTTGTAACCGGAAAGTAATGCCACTCCCAGCACCATCAATCCGCCAATCGCGGGACCGACCACCGGGATAAATTCCAGCGCGCCGGCTGCTGGACCCAAAGCAAAAGCATAGGGTACGCGCATGATCCAGAGCACAAACGTGATTACCACCATGGCGAGCCCAGCAAGAGTTAACTGCGCGCGAATGAAATGCCCCAGCATGGAGTCCATTTCCTGCACTGTCTCCGCCACCATCCGGCGATTGCGGCTGTCCTCCACCGAATTGATGATGTTCTGGCTTAGCTGGTGCCCATCTTTAAGAAAGAAAATTGCCAGAATAGGGACCAGGAAAAGCCACCACATACTTTGAAGGCTCTTGGCGGCGCGCACCACGAAACTTTGCGTAGCGCCGATCAGCTCACCTCTATGATTGTCCAGATAGTGATTGATTCCATCCATGATGGCGCCATTCCAGCCGTGCCTGGCGCCCAACTGTTTCAACAAGTCGCCTGAACTGAGTTTGTTTTCCAGCTCCGGGGCTTGTTGCATCAGCTTGGTCGCCTCGTCCATTACCGGCGGGCCAAGGAGCGACAAAGTCAAAACCATCAAGCCCGCAAACAACACGTACACCACCGCGATAGCCGCGGGACGCGATCCCCTCAGCCATGTTTGCAGTTTTGAAACGGGGGCTTCAAGAATGTAAGCAAAGAAAATCGCGAAGAGGAACGTAATGATCGCGCGCCAGGCCACGTACAAAAACATAAGTATCAGCGCAAAGACCAGGATGGTCAGCAATGCCTGGGCAGTTTTTTTGTCGAAGAATTTCAAATGCCTCCCGTGGCGATTTCCATTGTAACGGCTCTTGGCCGGGCTTCAATCAACCTGAACTCAAGTTATCACCTGCAAATGAATGCCTGCCGCATTCATGAGATGATTTATTTGAGATGCCGGAACTGCCAGAAGTTAAGCCGCTTTGCGGGCTTGAGCCTGCAGGCGAAATCCTGAGCCGCAGGCGAAGGATCTCTCATCAATAAGGTAATCCAGGGAAAACGATGCCAGAATTACCTGAAGTCGAAACCATTGCCAACGGGCTGAACAAGCGTGTGGCTGGGGACCGAATTGATTCGGTCTGGATGGGCAGCAAGCCTGAACCGCTCAAGTCGTCGGCGGCAGAAATTTCCGCCACTCTGGAAGGTTCTCAGGTACAGCGAGTGCGGCGCGTGGGAAAGCATATCGTCTTTGATCTCGGCTCCGGAAAAGCTGCTGGCGACCGCCAATGGATCGTGCATCTGGGAATGACGGGGCAAATGCTCGTTGCCAACCCGGAAACTGAGACGCCCAAACACACGCACCTGATAGCCAGGCTTGCTTCCGGACGTGAGCTGCGGTTCGTCGATCCACGGCGCTTTGGCCGGCTTGAGGTTCGCCAGACAGGTTTCACCGGCCCGGGCGCTGAGCCGCTGAGTATCGACGCCGACGAATTCGCGCGACTTTTCCATGCCAGCAAAGCGCCGGTCAAAGCCGCGCTGCTCAATCAAAAGCTGCTGCACGGTGTGGGAAACATTTATGCCGATGAAGCTTTGTTCCGCGCTCACATCCGTCCCTGCCGCCGGGCCAATACGCTCACGAAATCCGAACTGCGCAAGCTGCACGCGGCCCTACAAAAAGTTTTGCGCGCGGCCATCGCCGCCGGCGGATCATCCATCTCTGATTACGTGGATGCTGATGGCGAAGCCGGCTACTTCCAGATCCAGCACCGTGCTTATGGTCGTGAAGGCAAACCATGCCTGACCTGCAAGACGGCGATTAAGAAAATCGTGGTCGGCGGCAGGGGAACGCATTATTGTCCGAAGTGCCAGAAGTAGTTTTTTTTGAAACAAAAACTTTAACCGCTAAGGACGCAAAGCCCGCAAAGAAGCAAGGGCCTCCAGGCCGCGATTATTCTTTGCGTTCTTTGCGTCCGTTGCGGTAAATGTTCTTCTCAGAAGGTCAGATTCCTCTGCAACTTCTGCATGCCTCTAATCCACCGCTGGTAATCGTTCGCCTTGTTCTGAAAAAATTTTCCCGCTTCTGGATGCGGCAGGATCATGAATCTTTCTTCAGCCATGGCTTTTACAACGTCTTCCGCCACCTGCTCAGCCTCAATTGCAC
>JBAVUZ010000479.1:0-1775 GCA_049697035.1 Candidatus Angelobacter sp.
GGTGAAGGGCGATGTCCACGACATAGGCAAAAATCTGGTGGACATTATCCTGACCAATAACGGCTACAAGGTGGTGAACCTGGGCATCAAGCAGCCTTCGGATTCGATCATCGCCGCGGCGAAGAAACACGGCGCGCATGCCATTGGGCTGAGCGGGCTGCTGGTGAAGTCGACGCTGGAGATGAAGTATGTGATCCAGGATTTGCAGGCGCAGGCGCTGGACTATCCAGTGATCTGCGGCGGAGCCGCGTTGACGCGCAAATACGTGGAAGACGACCTGCGCCGTGAGTACTCAAACTCAGTGTTCTACGCCGACGACGCTTTCACCGGCCTGCACCTGATGGATGATCTTACGTCGAGCAATGGGGCGCGGGAAAAACGGCTTCAGGAAGGCCGTACGGTGAAGGAATTCGCCAAGACCACGATGATTGCCGGGGCAGAAAGCTCCACCAGTACGGAGCGGTCGCCGGTGGTGCAGCCGCCGCCAAATATCCCTGTGCCGCCGTTCTATGGCGTCCGCGTGCGCAAGGACTTTGACCTGAATGAAGTGTTCCAGTACATCAACCACACGGCGCTGTTCAAGAACCAGTGGCAGTTGAAAACGGCGTCGCAGGCGGATTATCTGAGAATCGTGGAAGAAAAGTATGTCCCGGTGCTGTCAGAATTGCAAAAAGAAGTGGCGGCGAAAGACTGGTTTGAGCCCAAAGTCGTCTATGGCTACTTTGCCTGCGTTGCAGACGGCAACGATGTGGTGCTTTTCGATACGCCAGAAATGCGCAACGTGATTGCGAAGTTTACGTTCCCTCGGCAGCGCGAGGGCCGAAAACTTTCCATTGCGGATTTCTTCGAACCTAAGCAGTCCGGGAAGATCGACGTGATTGGATTGTCCGTTGTCACGATCGGCAGCCGTGCTTCAGAGGAAACGAAAAAGCTCTTCGACGCCGGCGAGTTTACGAAATATCTATACCTGCACGGACTGAGCGTCGAAACGGCAGAGGCGCTGGCTGAGCTGTTTCACAAGCAGGTGAGGGAAGAGCTGGGAATCGCGGGCGAAGACGCACCGCGTGTTGGAGATCTGTTTCACCAGAAGTATCGTGGATCGCGCTATTCGTTCGGCTATCCCGCATGCCCGAACCTGGAAGACCAGACCAAGCTGTTTGCGTTGCTGAAGCCGGAAGAGAACATTGGCGTGCGGCTGACCAGCGGTTTCCACATGGAGCCGGAGCAGTCGACCTCGGCGATTATCGTGCATCATCCGCAGGCGAAGTATTTTGTGGTGTAGTTGGGTTCTGATTTTCAATTCACACTAAAGGACTGAGATGAACGTTCTTAAGAAATTTGAACCCACTCCGTATGCCGCGTTGCGAATTGTGTTTGGATTCTTGTTTGCATGCCACGGCGCGAGCAAGGTGTTTACCGTGTTTGGCGGACAGAAGCCTCACGACGTCCTGGGCTGGACCGGCGCAGGGATTGAATTGGTGGGCGGAGTGCTCATACTGATTGGATTGCTCACTCATCTTGCTGCTTTCCTGGCCAGCGGAGAGATGGCAGTGGCTTACTTTATGGTGCACCAGCCAAGAGGTTTTCTGCCACTGAAGAATGGCGGCGAACTGGCGGTAATTTATTGCTTTGTCGCGCTGTTTATCGCATGCCGCGGCGCAGGTAAATGGGCCGTGGACAAAGGCTGAGCCAGCTTTGTTAGGCGTTGACTTGCAATGATGCGCGGTAACTGTTTAGGCCGCGCCGCAATTGCAGCAAGGCCGCGTGGACAGATT
>JBAVUZ010000480.1:0-2081 GCA_049697035.1 Candidatus Angelobacter sp.
ACGTCGAGCAGCGCGCAGCGCGGGGAAGAATCCGCCAAGGATTCCCATCACAAGAGCAAAAAGCAAGCCCAGTCCCAAAAGAAATGGAGTAATGCGAAATGCGAAGGCCAAGTGAGAGAACGTCTGCCAGTTCATCGCGCCGGTCGTCAATCCATTCAATGGCAGCACTGCTACAGCGCCCAGCAATCCGCCTACCAGCGAAATGAGCAGCGCTTCAATCATGAAAGAAAACACCACGCTGCCTGCGCCAAAGCCAAGCGCGCGCAGGGTGGCAATTTCACGGGAGCGTTCCGCCACGGCGGAATACATGGTGTTGAGCGCACCAAACACCGCGCCAATTCCCATGACAACGGCAACAATTCCACCCAGGACAACGATGAGCGTGGTCAAAGTCCTGGATTGTTTGGCGTAATACTCGATCTCCGGGCTCACATCGACCGTAAGTCTGGGATCGGCAGTGGCTGCGTCTTTGAATTGCTGCAACGAACTCGGTGAATCCAGATGTACGGTCAACGACTGATAGATATTTTCCGGACGGTGATAAATCTGGTTGAGCACGTGCGCATCACACCACACTTCGGAATCGAATGCAGAGCCGCCTGCATCAAAGACGCCCACTACTTGCCAGGTTCCACCGCCGAATTTTACTGAATCGCCCATGCTGAGCCCGGCGTAAGTCTTGTCCACATTGCGGCCGACGACCAACTCAGCCAGACCCGGCTGATAAAAACGGCCTTCAATCATCTTTACCTTGCTGCGGACCTCCAACGCACGGGGCGAGACGCCGCGTATCTGCACATTGGCATCTGTTCCAGTCGATCGTAAGGGAAACGGCGCGATCACGACCACCTCAGGCGTCACTAGCGGGCTGCCGTTCGCGTGGGCCACGCCAGGAAAGTCCTCCATAATCTTGATCTGGTCGAGAGAAATGCTGCTGTCCATCTCTGATGTCGAACCGGCGCGGCGGACCATCGCATTGTCACTGGAGCCGGAAGAAACCAGCGTCGCCTTGAAGCCAAAAGCCAGTGAAAGCATGGCAATGAACACGCCCACAGTTCCGGCGATGCCCAGCACGGCGACAACGGCAGAAGTCCAGCGTTCTTTCACGCTGCGTAAGTTGTAAACAACAGGAATCGCCATGTCACACCCTCCGCAGCGCGTCGACCACCCGCAGCCGCATCGCGCCAATCGCAGGAATCACGCCACTGGCCGCGCCCACAGCCAGAGTGACTCCCAGTCCGGCCAGAATTGCCTTGCCAGGTAAAAAGAAGAAAGGTAACAGCCCGCGCGTGGGATCGCCACCCAGCGTGAAAATTTTGGCAAGACCAAGACCCAGTGCGCCGCCAATCATCGCAATCAACAGCGATTCAAACAACACAAAGAGCAGGACAAATCGATCTGAATAACCAACGGCTTTCAGCACCGCAAGCTCTCCTGTCCTTTCTCGCACAGCGATAGCCATGGTGTTCCCCGTCACCAACAGCAGCGTGAAAAAGACCACGCCGCCGATCGCCATGATCAGGAACTGAATATTGCCAAACTGTTTCACCCATCCTGCGGCAAAGGCTTTCTCTGTGTCCGTATGGGTTTCAAAAGGCGAGTTCGCAAATTCAGTGTCAATGGCCTTGGAGATGCGTAGCGAGTCATCCGGATGATCGACCTTTACCGTGTACCAGCCCACATTGCCTTTGTACTGTGCAGGAACCTGTTCTTCAAACCGCTTCCACTGGAACCAGAACTGCGTTTCGTCGTCCGCCTGCCGCGTGCCGTGATAAATGCCGTCGAGGTTGAACTCCCACACGCCGCCAAGAAAAGTTCCTTTGATGGGGATGCGGTCGCCAACTTTCCAGCCAAAGCGTTTGGCCGTGGCTGCGCCGGCAATGGCGCCCTGGCGATCTTTCACATAGTTCTGCCACTGCTCTTCTGGAATATCGAATTCAGGAAACACCTTGCGCCAGTTATCGACGTCCATCGCAAACTGGGGAAAGAAATTCCGTTCGTCCTGATAAACGCCGCCGAACCAATTGGCGTACGTGAGTTCCTTCACGCCCGGAATTCTCCTGATCTTGTCCGCATATGCC
>JBAVUZ010000481.1:0-3074 GCA_049697035.1 Candidatus Angelobacter sp.
TTCCTACTGTGAACTCGCAAACTGCAGGAACAGGCTGCCGTCACCGGCGACGTGTTCTCCCGGTTGCAGACCGGCGACGATCTGCGTTTTGCCGTCACTGCTCTGGCCCAGCTTCACCGGCCGTCGCGCGAACTGGTCTTGCGCCACTGCTACATAAACAAACGGCTCATTCTCGGCATCGCGTAGCACTGCCGCATCCGGCACCAGCAATGCGTTATCTATCTTGCCCGCGACGACAGTAGCCGTTACGTACATGTCTTTCTTCAGGCGGCCTTCAGGATTTTTTGTGTCAATGCGGGCCTGCAATGTCCGTGAGGTGGCATCCAGGGCAGCGCCCATGAAAGAAATTCGTCCATGAAACACGTCGGGGTATGCGTCTGTCTTGATGGTTACCGGATCACCCACATGAACATAGGCGAGTTGATTTTCATAAACGTTGGCCAAGACCCAGACCGTTGCCATATTGGAGATGGTGAAGCACTGCGTTTGTCCCGCTTGAAGCACTTGTCCCGGCGCAACCAATCGCTCCACGGCTTCGCCGCTGATTGGCGCAAGCACCGGCACTTCCGGCGAAGTGGGATTTTCGATTAGCGTGTCCGGGCGCGGAATGCCAAGGATTTTCAGCGATTGCTCCGCCGCTTGCTGGTCGGCCTGCGCCTGTATCTCCGCCGACTCTGCTGCCTGCAAATCACGCTCGGCAATCGCGTGATGGGCAAAGAGGTCCTGCGCGCGCAGATAATTTTTGTGCGCCAGTGAATGAGCGTCGCGCGCTTTCAGGTAATTTGCGCGAAGCTGCGAGTAGTCCGGGCTGCTGACGTACAACATGGGCTGGCCCTTTTTCACCTGTTGTCCCGGCGAAACCAGAATCCGGCTCACCGGCCCGCTTACCTGCGAAATCACGGGTGTCGTTAAGAAGCTGTTGTACGCAACCGTCCCGTTCAACCGCAGAACGCGAGGCCATGACGTGGGTTGAATCGTGACCACCTGGATATGCGAAAGCTGCTCTTTAGGCACGGTGAACAGCTGGGTCTTGTTGCTGTCCGTTGCGCCTTTTTCTTTGGCCTTCGGATCGCCGCCCGAACACGCGGACAGAATCATCCCCAGCGCAATAGCTGCGATAGTCGCGGCCTTGGCAGGAAAAGGAGTTGAGCGGAGTTGTTGGTGAAGATATCTCATGGCAAACTCCTTGTCCCGATGGCCTGCCGCAACTGCTCCAGGCTGAGCATGTAGGCGGCCAGCGCCTGCCGGTAAGCAAGTTGTGTGGAGCGATAACTCCGCTCAGCATCGAGAAAATCAAGCAAGGTGGCTGCGCCCGCCTTGTACGCATACTGGCTGATGTCGCGTGAATCCTGCGCCTGCTTCAGGTAGCCGGAAACATACAGTTTCACCACGTCCTGGTTGGAACTTGCCGACTCATATGCGTTCGTAACATCGGTCATCACCGTGTCCTCGGCGGCTTTGGCGGTAAGCTCAGCGCCGGTGAGCGCGAATTTGGTCCGTGCAATTTCACCCTGGTTGCGATTGAAGAGCGGCAGCGGCACGCTGAAAAAAAGCGACGTAGAACTTGCGCCGGATACGTGCGAGTAACTGGCGGAAGCATTGAAATCCACTTTGGCGTTTGCCTTGGCCAGCGATATCTGGCTATTGGCGGCTTTCACTCCCTTTTGCGCCGCCAGTAGGTCTGGACGCGTGGCCAGCGCCTTTACCTGCAAATCCGGCAGGGCGGCTGTAAGAGGCTGGTAGTCCAGATCGCCCACCACGTCAAAATCGTGCGGGAGTGAGGCGTATCCAACAAGTTGACGCAGGCTACCAAGGGCCTGGACTTTGGCCACGCGGGCGGAACTCACATCGGTCTGGAATTGCAGCAGTTGCAGTTTGATTTTTAGATAGTCACCTTCACTGATGTCTCCGGCTTTGTAACGCTGCTCGCTGATCGTGACCGTGTCCTGAAAGCTGTGCAGGGCTTCCTGGGCAAACTGCAAAGTAGAATTCGCCAGCAGAACATTGATGAACTGCTGCGCAACATTGAAGACCAGCGTGCGTTCCGTATCGGCCACTTGCGCCGCTGTAACAGCCGTTGCATCGCGAGCAGCTTGCAGGCGGTTCTGGCGTTTGTGTCCGCGCTCAAAGAGATAGCCCAGGCCAATATCAAATTGCTGCAGGTTGTTCAGCGTATCGGTAGAGAAGTCTCCGCTGAAAACGGGAATAAATTGCGAGTCCCAGGCAAGGGTCGGGTTGGGCCGGAGATTGGCGGTAATTTCCTGCGCCTGGTTTTGCTGGATCTGCGTGCGCGCCGCTTTGATGCTGGGACTGTTGGCCAGCGCCAGCGTAATTGCCTGCTCCAGGGTGATTTGCGTGGTCGCAGGACGGTCGCGCGTCGGCGTGGGCGTGGCCATGGGAGGCGTAGCTTGCCCTGCCGGCGTCGCCGCTTGGCTTTGGCCCGCGGCGGAAGAACTAAACGGAATTGTTGTCTGCCCCGGCAAAAGCGGAGACAGCATAAATAAAAGCAAGAGGGACACCCGAAACATCGTTCCCCTCCAAAAAATTCTGGATTTTATGGAGCTAACCTGGATGATTGGCCTGGATCAGGCAGCGGGAGGCGGACGGATAAAGAGGCTCAGCTCAGAAATGGCGCTCTTGCCCTGCGTTTCATACGGGACAGTAAAAGCTTCCACGGAATGAAAAACCAAAAGCAGGTAAACCGTTACCGTGGGCGCATTCGCGTGAACGGAAAGGCAGATGACACAAGGGGACGAGTTGCGCGCGACCGCAGCATCGGAATGGCTGTGGGTTGCTTCTAGTCCGGCCACAAACAAGGCAAGCACAATGCAGACCATCGCGATCAGGCGCATCAGCTTACGGCTCTCGAATTGACCAGTTCCGGCTTGCATGGGCGATTGCGGCGCAGTAACACTGCGTCGCTTGCAGGTTCAGCTTACAGCAATTTCCACAGCCTTGCCAACGTCTGCTTTGAGTATTGATGCAGGGTGTTCCGTCTTAGGTACTCACGAAAGTGTTTAGACTTGCAGGGTAGCCCGCATCAAAGGAACCGCCTTTAACAACCGGCTTTACAA
>JBAVUZ010000482.1:0-11584 GCA_049697035.1 Candidatus Angelobacter sp.
GCAAGAGGCAGCACCAGGTCGGCGGTGCGCGGCGCGTCCTCATGCCGGGCCAGCGGATAGAACTGAATTGTGGCCGTCCCGAACAGAGTGCTGGTAAAGGTGGAGTTCACCAGATTGCCCAGATCAACGCGGCCATTCTGCGCGCTGTTGAACAGCGCGGAATAATCCGTGAGGTCGCGCTCAATGTGCCAGGAACGCGCCACCGTTCTTGAAGGTTCAGATGTCGTCCCGAAATAGACGTTTACTCCGCCGATCCAGATTTCCGCGGTGCGGTCGAATTGTCTGCCCGCCTGAATGGAGAAATCCGCGTTCAAAACCACCTTGGCCCATGGCCCGGGGCACGCAGAAGTAAAAGAAAATGGTTTGGGAGAAAAATCCGCAAAGGCAAAATTATTGAATAGCGTAACCACGCAAGGTGTTGTGTCGGGCCGCGCAATGGGCGGATCAGCCGTGGCGGTATTGCCGGAGCCAATCACTAATCCCGGCGGCGGAATCGGCTGGGCTGAAATTGCGCTGGCTGCGAATACAAGGCAGGCGGCGACGAATATCTTTGCAGAAGAGAGCAAGATGGAACGAGCGGAAGGGATGTGCATGACTACCTCCAGAAACTAACTCCAAAGATGAGGGCCAAATTCTAATCAGCAGGCGGAAGCGGGGTCAAACGCGGGGAAGCTCCATTCTGTGAGTTTCCTCCGATTCATGCGCAGCCTTTTCATTCCTCTTCCTCAAATCGTATGCTATTAAGTTTTTCAACGATTTAAAGATACGCGGGACTGCCAAAGGCGCGAAAGTCGAAGAAGATCAGGGATGCTGGGTTGGGTTGTGAGTTGGAATTCCTGCCTTGTTCAGATTCATTTTGCATTGCGCTTGCTCCTGCGCTTGATACGCTCCAGCAGGCGCTTTTGCCGTTTCCACTCTGATCCCATCTTTCGAAATCCACCGGGATCGGCCGGACGGCTTCTTTTTGTCAAATTCCCCCATGTACAGCGAGGATGGAGCAATACCGCCTCGCCTATACTTACGGTTTCCAGCCCAGTAAGAATGAAATAATCAACTTCGTCTCCGGTATCCAGCCAGTGATCGAGCCGGCAAAAAAGATATTCAGGCTCGGCAAACGCCAACGATGCCTTGTCTTTCAGAACCTCAGAAGTTTTCCCAGGATTGCGGAAAAACGGATTTTTCACCACTACTCCCGAGACGCAGCCTTCTCCGAGTTCCGTCGAGCCAATCCTGGTTATAACATCTTCAATTTCAATACGGATACGTGGCGACAACCGAGTCTGACGTGTTTGCAAAGGCTGCTCGGGCGTGAAAAGTACATCGTCTTTTCCAACTGCGCGAATCAATTCTTTGTAGGGCTCCGTATCAGCCGGAATTCCAGGAAGCCGAATAATCAGCTCCCCTGAGTGAATCTGTCCTTTAATGGTTAATGACTGCCGAGCGGTCAGCAGAAAAATTCCGCCACTGTTTAATTCATCGAAGAAGGCAAGCTCTTCCGAATGGTGGATTTGATCCTTGTAGCCCTTGTAGCGTTGCGCGTAGCGGGCAACCTCGCTTAAGAAGTTGTCGCTGCCAAGGCCGTACCACCCGGAGGCTTGCTGCCTGATTCCAAATGCGCCGGTTCCTTGCAACCCGAGGTGGTTCTCCGCAACGAAAAATAATTCCTTCAGGTCTTTGATGGACGAGGCTCTGAGGCGGATGCGCAGGCTGAAGGCCAAAAGATATTCATTGAATATCGGGGCTGTTCGCACGTAAATAATGTCAGAAATATGCTGGCTTTCAAGGCGCATGGGAACGGAAGAATCTTCCAAGCCGAGCGACTCATGTGAAGGTGGCATTTCGACAAAACGGCTCTTCGAGTTCCAGCCTTCCTGGCCATAAAACCATGCAAGCCCATCCTGCCTGAGAACCCGCCTCTTTTGGTCGATGAGATCGACGATGTCCAGTCCATTAAAGAGTTGGTATATTTCGTAAGGGTTGAAAAGCAGTATTTCATGCTGCGGACGGCAGGCCTCAATGTCCTTGATGAGGGTTTCCGTGAATCCCGATGCGCTGCATATACACCCAATCGTGTTTTTCGAGGTGCGTCGCAGCCTATCAGTGATCTGAGCAACGGCATCAATATCTAGCTTTCGTCCCAGCCCTTTTATTTCAAAGAGAAATGTGTCCCGTCCATATTCCGCGAGGATGTCGGTCTGCCTCGGCTTCGCAGTTGCCGAATCATGTTGCACCCTAAACCGACTTTTGAAAAGCAGGCGACAAAACAAATCCTCAAACTGGTGCCCACGCTTAATTGGGTCCTTTGAATCCCAAAGCAGTTGAAACGCATTGCTTAAGTCGTCTCTCACCAATTTGACATCCTCGTTTTAGAACAGCGTGTCATAAGACAGCACCGGATCAGTACAATATCGACGCTTCGCGTAGAGTGGGCTGAGAACGACGTTTCGGCATGATCAGTCGATTCGAATGTCGGGTAGAAAAATGATAAGTCCACTTGGTCCAACTGCCCACGCCCTACCGATTAGGGGAGACAGACTATTGAAATTCCCCTCGTTCATGGGCTTCCAATTTGCGCCACCATCGTCAGATATATCTAAGCCGTTACTGCCAACAGCAAAAAGAAAAAGGCCCTTAACTCCGGCTTTTGGAACCACGGCAACAGATGATCGATACCCGCTGGGAAATTTCTGGGCCAAAGTCCACGTCTTGCCACCATCGTGCGTTACCGCAGCGACGTTTCCCACTTTTTTCGGCTCTTTGTAATCTCCCCCGACGGCAACCCCATCTTTCGCAGTCCAGAAGGCCAAAGAGAAAACGCCTTGCGAGGCAGCACCATGGATGATCGGCGTTTCCGCAACGGCCCAGGTCTTTCCGCGATCTGCGGAATGAAACACACGCGCAGCTGGCCCGCCGGTGCCGAACCAGACATCGTTTTTGCCGAATGTCGCAATACATGTGCCGCTGGCGGCGAACGCGCCTTCATTTGGCAGGGCCGCCGGCATGTTTTTGACCGCCACCGGATTCCATGTCATGCCATCGGACGTAGCTATCAGCGGGAACTTGCCGTCTACAGAGTCACTTACGGCGATTCCGTGGGTGCTGTCCCAGAAGGCAAAGCAATCGTAGAATGCTTTAGGATCGCTGTTGGCGAACTGCCGTTGCCAGATTCGTCCGCCGTCAGAGGTCTTATAAATACGTGACTGATCGCCGGGACCAATGCTGAGCACGAAGGCCGTGTTCTGGTCAAAAGCCTGAATGTCGCGAAAGTCGAGCGAATCGGCGCCGACGATGGCCAATGTCTCCCATGTCTCGCCGCCGTCAATGCTCCGCAAGACCGTGCCCTTGGCGCCGCTGGCCCAGGCGACTTTGCTTGAAACCGTGCTGATGCCGCGAAGCTGGACATCGGTTTTGCTGTTTTGCGGCTTTTGCGCGTACACGAGGGTGGAAAATAACAGTATGATTAGGGCTGCGGCCACTCGCATTTCCATGCTCCCGAAGGACTTAAAATTGTAACCTTTGGCTTCCAGCTTACTCTATTCAAGCGTGGAGGGAATCCAGGTGAGTACCATGTTTGTCCCCCTGACGGCACAAAGCGAACTGCAGGATGAGGAAGTGGTGGCCCGCGTGCTCGCCGGCGAGACGGCGCTTTTTGAGATCCTGATGCGCCGCTACAACCAGCGGCTTTACCGGGTTTCCCGCGTCATCCTGCGCAATGACGGCGAGGCGGAAGACGTAATGCAGGATGCTTACGTCCGCGCCTATGAACACTTGAATCAATTCGCCGGCAAGGCGGCATTTTCCACATGGCTCACGCGCATTGCCATCCATGAGGCGCTGGCGCGCAAACGCCGCCGCGGCCGGATGGAAGAATTAGATGCACTGCCTGAAAACGGAGATTTTATGTCCATTCTCAAATCGTCCGCTCCCAACCCGGAAGACGGCACGGCTACCACGCAGGCCCGTGAACTGCTGGAACAGGCGATCGACCAACTGCCGGAAGCCTACCGCGCGGTAGTGATGCTGCGTGAAGTGGAAGAGATGAGCGTGGCGGAGACCGCGGAAAGTCTCGGAGTGAGCGACGCCGTGGTAAAGACGCGCCTGCATCGCGCCCACGCCATGCTGCGCAAAGACCTTTATGCCCGCGCCAAGGGCCGCGCCACCGATCTCTACCAGTTCCACGCCGTACGTTGTGACCGTGTGGTGAAGGCCGTGTTTGACAGGATCAGGGCAAAAGCGCAGGAGAATGGTTCGATCGTTCACTGAAGCGCCGCTCGCAGCCTGCTCTTCCATCCATGTTTTGATTTCGTCTTCCATAGTACTCACGTGCTTGCTGCCTAGTTAAAAATCTTGCAGGTATTCACCTTGTTGGTATATAAACTGCCTACACCCAAGCTGATTTTCGTGAGGTATCCATGTTTCGCGCGAAGTTATCCTTTCTAGTGTTGGCGGTTGTTTACCTGACGTCCTATTCCCGAGTCTATGCTTTTGACGATTGGCAACCTATTAATCCAGAAGAACTGAAGATGACAGCCGACGCCGCGCATCAGGGCGATGCCATCATCCTTTATCACGAAGAGACGGCAGATGACATGACGCATCACCGGCACGTTTACAAGAGACTGAAGGTACTCACGGAAAAGGGCAAGGACCGGGCCAACGTGGAAATTCCCTATGATGCAAGCTTTGTGGGAATCGCCGACATCAGGGCCCGCACCATCGCGCCCGACGGCACCATAACGCCGTTTACAGGCAAAGCATTAAACAGCACTATCGTGAAAGCGCACGGTGTCAAGTATCTGGCCAAGACGTTTACTTTGCCAAACGTCCAGGTCGGCAGCATTATTGAGTGGAAGTATACGGAATACTGGGAAAACTACGTTTTCGCGCCACATTGGGTCCTGCAAGATGACCTCCTGACGAAACGTGCAAAATTTAGTTTTGTGCCCATGATCAAAGATGGATATGACGTGGTGGACAGCCGCGGGGATATCAAAGACCGCGTTTACTATAGTTTGCTAGGGCTTCCAAAGGACACGGCAATTAAGAGAACGCCCAATAATCACATGGAACTTGAACTCAAGGACATCCCCGCATTTGAAGAAGAAGATTTTGCGCCACCCCCTGCCGTTTTGAAAATGCGCGTGGATTTTTACTACGGCACGGACCAGATGGCAAAGCCCCAGGAGTTCTGGAAAAGCGAAGGCAAATTCTGGAACAAGGAAGTTGATAAGTTTGCTGGACACTCGGCGGCCGTGGCGGCGGCCGTGAGCAAGGTTACCGGGCCCTCTGATAGCGCGGAACAGAAAGCGCGCAAGATTTATTCTTTCGTACAGAAAATCAAGAACCTGAACTTTACCAGCAACGACGGAGAAATGTCTGTCCGTGAAAGCCGTGAAAAGCGCACAGCCGCTGACGTCCTGGAAAAAAATGAGGGCTTTCGCGACGAGATCGCGAGGCTCTACTGGGCCATGGCAAGGGCGGCAAATTTGCCGGCATTCATGATGCGGGTCGCGGACCGCAACGAGTACTTTTTTCAGGAGAATATTCCCAATCCGGCGCAGTTGACATCAGAAATTGTCATTGTCAATGTCGATGGCAAGGATATATTTCTTGATCCGGGAACGCCGCTGTGTGCGTTTGGATCGCTGGCCTGGCAGCATACCTCAACTCACGGCCTGCGCCAGACCGCCGAAGGCGGGACTCAACTCGCCGCCACACCAGGAGCGAGCTACAAAGATGCCATCAGTAAGCGGGTGGCACGGTTCGTGCTGAGCGAGGACGGCAGCGCTAAAGGAATGGTCGGTATGGGATGGGCGGGCGAAGGAGCCCTTGTCCACCGCTTGAACGGGCTGAAGACAGACGATGCCGGACGAAAAAAAGAATTGGAAGATGAACTTAAGGCCATGCTTCCGCCGGGAGCTTTAGTTAAGCTTGAAACCGCAACCGGCTGGGAGGATGCGGAAAAGCAATTGTCAGCCACCTTCAGCGTGGAGATTCCATCGCTCGCCAGCAGCGCCGGCAAACGCATGCTGGTGCCTACAAACCTGTTCCAATCGCGAAGCCGCCAGCCTTTCGCGCACGGCGAACGCAAGCAGCCGGTCTATTTCAACTTCCCTTACTACGTCGTCGATGAGACCACCATTACATTTCCTCCTGCGTTCCAGATGGAAAATCTGCCAGAGGTGCAGCCTGTCAAGACCAAATTTTCAATCTACATTTTGAAACATAGCGTCCAGGGAAACACTGTAACCCTGAGCCGCACTTTTGCGATTGCTGAGATCGCTTTCCGCCAGGATGAATATGCGGACCTGCGGAAATTTTTTGGCGATGTAAACGCCGGCGACACGCAACCGCTGGTATTGGCCGCCAAAAAATAGCGGAACGATCTTCGGGTATGGATTACGATTGCTTTGGCCCTCGCCGCACCTTGCGTATATGGTCCAGCACGATAATCGTTCCGACCCACACGGTTGCAGCCAGATACCCGGCAACAACGTCGCTGGGGTAATGGACGCCCAGATAAATGCGCGATAGTCCGATGGCGATGACCAGTGCGGCGGCGGTAAACCAAATTAACAGCCTCCAGGCCAGAGGCTTGGTGCGCGCGCTGAGCAGCCCTGCCAGGACGCCATAAAAGCAAAAGGAACACAGCGCGTGCCCGCTGGGAAAGCTATAAGAGTGTGGCGCCATGCCAAAGTACGCCGTGGGCCGCGTGCGATGGTAGATGTATTTGAGCGTCAGATCGAGCACGAGCGAACCCGTCATGGTCACTATCAGCCAGAGAGCGGCACGCCGCCACCGCAGTTTGGCGAAGACGGCCAGCACAATCACCAACTCGATGATCAATACGTTGTAACCCAGAAGTGAAATTCCGTTCATCACACGCGTCACGCCCGGGGAAGAGTAAGCGTGGACCCACTCGCGGACGACCTGATCAAAATGCTGCGTATCGCCTTCCAATACCTCGCTTCCAAGCCACGCAAAAAGGAGCAATGCAAGGACTGCTGCGCCCAGGCTGGCCATGATGGCCGTTCCAAAAAGCGGCGTGGGTTGCGGTATCTCCTCCGGGCCGGTCACTTGCAGATCATCTTCTGGCATCGCGTCCTTTTGCTGTGAGTGTGGCGATCAGGTCATCCACCTTGGCCAGAATCGCGCCATTGCCTGCGCGCGGATAAGAACGCAGATTGTCAGAGTAATAAGGCAGGTTAAACAGGAATGATTCAATCTGTTCTTTGCCCACGTCCTCCCACCATGCGCCGTAACCCAGCTTGTCCACGTAGTAAGCATTGAACGTCTGCTCAAACTGGTTTTTGACCGGGATGGCGAGATACGGCTTGCCCAGATGGAGCGCTTCGCTTACCAGAGAGAACCCGGCATTCGCGATCACGGCTTTTGCGCCGGCCAGGTCACGCAGAAATCCATCCAGGCTTGGTTTTTTGAACTGGAGGTTGCCTTCCTGGCCTTCTATTCCGAAACCATAGGCCACAAACTTGCATCGCACCTGCTTGAGCAGTGCGGCCAGTTCCTTTGCCGGCGAGGTCACATAAATCAGCACATAGTCTCCGGTCTGCGCCGTGGCGGAAAGCACTTCCTGACGCAGGATCGGTGGGAAGAGAAAGGTGTTTCGCTTCTTGACCGGCGCGGCAAAGAACGAGAGCGCCAGGTAAGCGTCGGCCTGCGGCGTCATCATGCGGGTGACAAGCTTGGTCGCGGCAACATCGCGCTTAAATCCACGCGGTAGAGTTACGCTTGCATTTGTGATGGTGTGCTGGTTGTCTATGGCGATCACAGGCAGGCGGTGGCGGCGGCCAACGTGACAGCTCAGAGGTTCAAAGTCAGTTATTACCAGGTCGATCTTGTTTTCATCAACCAGACGAGAGAGCGCTTTCAGGCTGCTGGCCGCTCGTGGGGCCTTGATCAAGTTGCTGGCCACGGTCCGCTTATAGCGAACGCGATTGTTCACGTAGGACAGGCTCAAGCCAAAAATTTCTGTGACCGGAAAGCTTTCACGGAGATTGCGCAGCCCGCGGTCAAACGACACAATGTCGAGCTTATGTCCGCGCTGTTGCAGGTGGGAAATAACTTCTTTGGCGCGCGTGGAGTGGCCGGAGCCTTTCACCGTTCACACCATAAAGAATGTTGGCCATGGGATGTGTTGAAAGTATATCGCTCTGCCAGACGCGGTCTTCAGGCCGGTGCTTTGGCGGACTTGGCGCGGATGCGGGCCAGCGAACTCAGCCCGCGAAGTACTGTATTGAAGTATTCAGGATTTCTGCTTACAAACTTCAGCCGGGTGCCGCGGCCCAGATAGGATTCCGGATTGGATTCTTCCAACTCCTGCCAGAACCAGCGTTGCATGCGTTTTAGGTCGAAGGCGTTTCCAGTGCGCGAGTAAATAGTCTGGGCAGGGCCCAGCGTAAACCAATCGTGTTTTACAAAGACTTTGTAGTCGCGTTCCGGAGAGTCAGAGGTAAAGATGTACCACTCGTCGAAAACCTCAAACGGTATGGCAGAAATGTTATCGCTCACCGGGATATGCAGGGAACGACCGGAGGTGCGCCATCCGCGCTGCATTTCTTCTGAAGTTGGCTGAAGCGGATAAGAGTCAAAAGAAGTGATGACAACGTTCTTGTTTGCCACTACAGCAGGACAAACCTGCAAAACGTCATAAACTTCATGGGCAGCCGTTTCCAGCCACCTGTATTCTCCCTGGACCCCATGAAACATTCACTACCTCTTCTTCAGTCAGGCACTCAGTGCGCTGTCCTTGCTGTAATCGGCTTCCCAGACGCCTTCAAAATCCACAAAGAACCCGCGGATGGTCAGCTCCGGAATCTCCGCCTGCAGAAAATCAACGGCGCGATGCAGATCCTGCCGGTGGTTTTCAGCTTCGCGGGCGGTGTCATTATCAAAGGCCGCCAGGCCGCCGTAGGCGCCGCAATCGGAGTGTAACATGAGCAAAACCGTATGCGTTCCGTGCAACTGGATAGATTTGCGGACCTGTTCCAGAACGAACTGCCGGTCTCTTTCCAGTTCATTGCCAGCCAGGCACTTTGCGCCTCCGGCAACCAGGATGGGATCAAAAAACTCCACGCCAATGCGCTTGGTTAGTTTGTGGAGCACCACATCAAAACGATGGTCAAAACACCAGACGATCGCGGCATCGGCTTTATACCGTGCCCGTGGAGATTCGAAATGGAATACCTTGCGAATAAGGCACCTCGCCGTTGGGACATTATATAGTCGGATGCGTTTTCGCCGTCTGTAAAAATTGGTCAAGATCCGGAGCGGTGAATGGTCGTTTTGTTGCCCGGCCGAGCGGCAGGAATCGAGAATCTTACCCCGCAAAATGGATGGAACAATTCCTTCCCGCCGTATACTTCCTTTTAGTTCCCCCGGAGAAACCATGAATCTTGATCGACGCTGGACCAAGCTCCCTATAGCCTGTCTTTTTCTTAGCTTAGCTCTGTCAGCCACTGCCGCCGCTTCCAGCATCACGTTCAAAATCACGCTTCCGGCCGCGCAGCAGCCAATTACAGGGAGACTGTTTGTGATCATTGCGCGGGCCAATGACCCCGAGCCGCGGCTCCAGGTGGGCTCATGGCGTTCGCGTACGGAGATGATCGCCGTGGACGTGCAGAATCTGCAACCGGGGCAGGCCGCCCAGCTTGACGCTCTAACGCTGGGTTATCCCTTGAAATCGGTCCGCGAGCTTCCCGCCGGCGATTATTACGTGCAGGCGCTGCTGAATGTTTATACGCGCTTCCAGCGTTCTGATGGCCACACCATCTGGGCGCATATGGACCAGTGGGAAGGCCAGCAGTTCAACAAGTCACCGGGAAACCTTTTTAGCGACGCCGGCCATTTCCATTTGGATCCACTTACGGGATATGAGATCAGGCTGAGCCTTGATCACAAGATTCCCACGACGCTGCCACCGGGCGATACGCAGTACGTAAAGCACATCAAGATACAGAGCAAGCTGCTGACGCAGTTCTGGGGACAGCCCATTTACCTGGGCGCAACGGTGCTGCTGCCGGAAGGTTATGAGGCCCATCCCAACGCGCACTATCCCGTGCTTTATGAGCAGGGCCACTTCAGCTTGCGCGCGCCTCTCGGCTTTTCCACGGAGCAGTCGCCGGCGGACCTGCCGGTGCGGGAAGGCCGCATTTCCGGGCCGGAGTTATACAAGCGCTGGACGTCAAACGGCTTTCCGCGCATGATCGCCGTAACCTTCCAGCACCCGACCGTTTATTTTGACGATTCCTACGCCGTGAACTCGGCCAATAACGGCCCTTACGGCGACGCCATCATGAACGAGCTGATTTCTTACGTAGAGGAACATTTCCGCATCATTCGCCAGCCGTATGCGCGCGTGCTTTCCGGCGGCTCAACCGGCGGATGGGAGTCGCTGGCGCTTCAGGTCTATCATCCTGATTTCTTTGGCGGGACGTGGACTTTCTTTCCTGATCCGGTCGATTTCACCCGTTATGGAATCGTCGATATCTATGCCGACGTAAATGCGTTTCTCGCGCCGGGCTACGATCCGCCGATTCCTGAGCGGCCTATGTCCCGGACCGCCGAAGGCCAAACAGATGTAACCATACGGCAGATGAGCCAATTGGAAGAAGTACTTGGCTCGCATGGGCGCTCCGCCGAGCAGTTTGAAGCCTGGGACGCGGTCTATGGCCCCGTAGGAGTGGATGGATATCCCAAGCCGCTATGGGACAAGACCACCGGCAAGATCGATCAGAGCGTCGCTGCTTACATGCGCGAGCACGGCTACGATTTGAAAGATTATTTGCAGAATAACTGGCAGACAATCGGCCCTCAACTCAAGGGCAAGCTGCACCTCTACTGCGGCGACATGGACAACTTTTACCTGAACCTGGCGGTTTATCGGCTGGAAGATTTCCTCAAGCGCACCAACAACCCTCCCTATGGCGGATCATTTGAATATGGCCGCCCGATGAAGGGCCACGGCTGGACACCGTTGAACCAGGCCGAACTTCTGCGGGTCATCGCCAATCACATTACTCTGAATGCGCCCAAGGGAGCGGATGCGAGCTGGAAGTATTAAAAAAATTACCGCGGATTTACGCGGATGCACGCGGATCAAGAAAAGGAAAGTCAGCAATCTGGCTGGGTCGCGTTTATGCCACAGCCTTTTCTATAGGATCGCTGTATCCCGAATTACCAATCTCTATCCTTATGAAAGCGACATCCTGAGCCGCGCACGACGCTCTGCTCTTTTAATCAGGCTCTGAGATGCGCGGCGAAGGATCTGCTCCCGCTGATCTTCAGGGCAGACGATCATCCAAGCGGTCTTGGATAGACGTACGGTGCAGCGGAGCCGATCCTTCGGCTTCGCGGAAAATGTATCGAAACACTTTGCGGTCGAGTGGCTTGCCTCAGGATGGCACGTTGCGGGGGTGAGATGGATTGCTAAGCCTAATGTATTAGCGGATACCAGTAGTGTCCGGTTAAAAAGTGAATAGATTCAATTGTTTATCCGGCACGCTGTCGTCGCAATTGTAATGGATGTGCGCAAAGGCCTGCTGAATGGGCATTTTCTCGAAGAGGG
>JBAVUZ010000483.1:0-2348 GCA_049697035.1 Candidatus Angelobacter sp.
GGATAGCGCCTGCGGAAGTAGTCTCGCGACTTTCTTCCCAGCGACACAATGTCAATGTTCTTGTCTTTCTTCAAGGCAATAAACTTTGCCGCGGCTTTCAGGATGTTGGAGTTGAAAGCCCCAGCCAGTCCCTTCTCACCGGACACCACGATCAGCAGCGTGGTCTTCTCTTCACGGCGCACCAGCAATGGATGCAGCGCTTCGCCCGTTACCGGATCGTAAACATCGGCGCGGGCGACCAATGACTTCAACACGTTCGTGATCATCTGCCCGAAGGGACGAGTCTGCAGCGCACGTTCCTGCGCGCGGCGCAGCTTGGCCGCCGAGACCATCTGCATGGCCTTGGTGATCTGCCGCGTGTTGCGCACGCTGCGGATTCGCCGCCGGATGTCTAAAAGGTTTGCCATGTTTGCTTCAACGTTTCCCTAAAAAGTCTCTTGCGTTCAGGTCCTTCGACTCGCGCTTCGCGCTCGCTAGGATTTCAGCAGCGGGCTCCCGCTTCGCTAACGCCCGCTAGTCGCCTCAACTTTCGCAGCCGCCGTCTGCCGTTCGGCGACAAAACGCTGCTTGAATTCCTTCAGCGTTTTTTCGATCTCCGCCTTCATCGCGTCGTCAATTGTCTTTTTCTGCATGATCGAATCCAGCAGTTTGGGATTCATCGACTCAACGTACTTGTTCAGCTCCTCGGAGAATGCGCGCACCTGATCAACTTCCAGATCGTCCAGGAAGCCGTTAGTCCCGGCATAGATGATCATGATCTGCTTGCCAAAGGAAAGCGGCTGGTACTGGTCCTGCTTCAGGATCTCCACCAGTCGTTTGCCGCGGCTCAGCTGCGCTTGCGTGGCTTTATCGAGATCGGAACCGAACTGCGCAAAGGCGGCAAGTTCACGATACTGTGCCAGTTCCAGCTTCAACGTGCCCGCAACCTGTCGCATGGCTTTAATCTGCGCTGAGCCACCCACACGGCTTACTGAAATGCCGACGTTCACCGCCGGACGCACGCCGGAGTTGAATAGGTCGGTTTCAAGGAAGATCTGTCCGTCAGTGATGGAAATAACGTTCGTCGGAATGTAGGCCGAAACGTCGCCTGCCTGCGTCTCGATCACCGGCAACGCCGTAAGCGATCCTCCACCCATCTTGTCTGACATTTTGGCCGCGCGCTCCAGCAAACGGGAGTGAAGATAGAACACGTCTCCGGGATAGGCTTCGCGGCCCGGCGGACGGCGCAACAGCAATGAAATTTCACGGTAGGCCGCAGCGTGCTTGGAAAGATCGTCATAGATCACCAGCGCGTGCTTGCCGGTATCGCGGAAATACTCGCCCATCGCGCAGGCCGCGTATGGCGCAAGATAAAGCATCGGCGCCGGCTCTGAAGCTGAAGCTGCCACCACGATGGTGTATTCCATGGCGCCGTTATCTTCCAGCACCTTGACCACCTGCGCAATTGACGAACGCTTCTGCCCGATGGCGTTGTAAATACAAATCAGGTTGTTGCCCTTGCTGTTGATGATGGTGTCCAGCGCCACGGCGGTCTTGCCGGTCTGGCGGTCGCCAATGATCAGTTCGCGCTGGCCGCGGCCAATGGGAATCATCGAGTCAATGGCCTTGATGCCGGTCGCCATGGGTTCACGCACAGGCTGGCGGTCAATCACGCCCGGCGCAATGCGCTCAATCGCAATCTGCTTGTTGGAGGCGATAGGGCCTTTGCCGTCAATCGGCTGGCCCAGCGCGTTCACCACGCGGCCAATCATGCCTTCGCCCACGGGGACTGACATAATGGTGCCGGTGCGCTTCACTTCGTCGCCTTCTTTGATCTCGGTGAATTCACCCAGCAGCACCGCGCCAACCTGGTCTTCTTCCAGGTTCATGGCCAGGCCGGAAACGCCATGCCCAAACTGGAGCAGTTCGCCCGCCATGACTTTGTCCAGTCCGTGAATGCGGGCGATTCCGTCTCCCAGCGAGATGATGGTGCCTACCTCGTCGACGGAAACCTTGGATTCGTAATTTTCAATCTGCTCACGGATGAGCTTGGTTATTTCGTCTGCTTTTATTTGAGCCATAAAACTTGTTTTCCCCTGCGATCCTTCTTGGTTGAGGTCCTTCGACTCGCTGCCGCTCGCTCAGGATTTCGGCAGCAGGCTCTCCCCTTCGCAACGCTCAGGGTCACGCCTGCTGATCGCCTCGACTTTGATTTGAGCCATAAACGCCTTGTCTTGGAACCGACTTCAATCTCGATTTGGTAATTGAGTAAATTAGTAATTTGGTAAATGCTGCTTTGTTCGATAAACTCCGTCCGGCATTTACCCAATTACCAAATTACCCATTTGCCAATTTCCTATGCGCTTACC
>JBAVUZ010000484.1:0-1792 GCA_049697035.1 Candidatus Angelobacter sp.
TCCCAGCCCCATGCATTTTACCGGCAAGCAGCGGGATACGGAGAGCGGGCTGGATAACTTCGGTGCTCGATACGATGCCAGCAGCATGGGCCGCTTCATGACGCCCGATCCGCTGCCGTGGATTGACTGGCAGCACGGCAACGAGGAAGATCAGAAAAAATTCGACGACTTCGTGTTGAATCCGCAGAACTTCAACATGTACAGCTACGTGGACAACAATCCCTTAAATAAAACCGATCCGACGGGTATGCAGGGCTGTAAGGCGGGGGACAAGACGTTCACCACTTGTACGATCACAATCGTTTACGACCCCAAAACCTCAAAGGGGACGATAACCGTGACCGGCCAAAACAAAGACGACAAAGACCCAACTGTCTTGCTAACGGGCAACGTCGTAGTGGGTGGTGACGGGCATGTGACGCCCACTGGTACGTTCACTGCTAAATCCTGGGAAAAGGATCACGTTTCGACGAAATATGGTAGCTGGGCAAATACGAAATGGAGCGATTCTGCGTTTGGGAAAAATGTTTTCGGCCCCTTCCAGCTTCACATCAGCGAATTGGACAAACAAGGGATCATGATTCATGGAACTTTGGGTCCTTCCTGGAGTCCGACTACATGGGGGAATACGGTTGTCGGCGGTACTTCCCACGGCTGTATTCGCTTGTGCAACCAGGACGATATCGCACTACACAACCTGATGCCTAATCCCCAAGGAAACCAGATCATCATCAGAACGACTCCAAAGCCAACAACGGACGATGATCGATGAGCCGCAGAGGATGGCTAATTTTTCTTACAGTGCAGGCCTCTGGTGAGGTGTGCGCATGGACAGCGGAGCACTTCCTATCGGCACTAGGTCCAGCTCTGTGGATCATCGGCACAGTGCTGTTGCTGCCAGGCGATCTGGCAGGTGCATTCATCGTGGAAAACCTGTTGTGGAAGAGTCCGCTTACGGCGACTCAGTTGACCGTCTTGCAAGTGCCCGTGGGACTGGCGATCAACGCTGTCGTCTGGTTGCTCTGCGTCAAGCTCTACACGTTCCTTCGTGGGCGGCGGGCTTCGCTGGGCAGTGCACCGAACGCGGCAGGCTCAAATCTCTCGCGCCGTTCGCCGTAAGACTCGAACCATGAGCAGCATCAGGAAATCGAGTGCGGCCCATCTGGCACTACTTCTCTTGTTGTTCTGCACGCTCGGAAGGAGCAATGAGCCACCGGGGAAAGTTGATCGCATCGTCGTCGAGAAGTCGGCGCGAACCATGACGCTGATGCGTGACGGCAAGGTTCTGAAATCGTACAGGGTGGCGCTCAGCCGTGAACCTGTAGGAGCGAAGGAACGGGCAGGCGACCACAGGGTGCCGGAGGGTGAGTATCTCGTTGACTCGAAGAATGCGCACAGCCGGTTCCATCTCGCTCTTCACATTTCCTACCCGAATGCCGCCGACCGGGAGCGAGCGCGCAAGCTAGGTGTCAAACCTGGGGGCAATATCGAAATCCACGGCCTCGACAGCAAGTACGCTTGGGTTGGCCGTCTGCAACGCCAAGTGGACTGGACGGATGGGTGTATCGCCGTGACGAACTCGGAGATCGAGGAAATCTGGCCGCTAGTCAGGGTTGGGACGCCTGTTGAGATACGGCCCTAAGGCGCTTTACACTCTTACGATTCCTTCCAGCACGGGCTACGCTCCGAACAGCGACATTCTGACGGCGAACGACAGCGTGAATGGAAACTGGATGTACGTCTATGACGATTTCAATCGCCTCGCGAGCGCGACGCAGGCGGCGCAGCCTGC
>JBAVUZ010000485.1:0-4873 GCA_049697035.1 Candidatus Angelobacter sp.
CAAAAGGACAAAAATGGCAAGCTGACACCGGTAAATGTGACGTCAGATAGGCTCTCTTACGTCGACGCGGAGCGTAGGGCGGTCTTTAGCGGCAGCGTGATGGTCCGTGCGCAGGATGCCACCATCACTTCAGCAACGGTTCAGGTAATCCTGCTGCCAAAGAAGGGCCAAGTTGAAAACCAGAGTGCCAGCCAGCTGGAACGTATTGAAGCGCAAGGAGATATCAAGGTCGAGCAAGGAAGCCGGAAGGCTGCGGGGAACAAGCTTGTCTATACCGCTGCCGAGGAAAAAATGGTACTGACTGGCTCTCCAGAAAAACTCCCTAGCATTTTTGATGCCGAACGAGGTCAAATTTCGGGTGATTCGTTGACTTTTTTTACCCACGATGGTAGGGTGCTAGTAGGCAGCGGAGAAACCTCCAAAACCGAGATTCCAAACAGGATTCCAGACGCAGGCAAGAAGTAAATGCAGACCTTGGCCACGGACGAAATCGCGAAATCGTACCGCGGGCGCAGGGTAGTTAACGGCGTCAGTCTTCATATCAACCAAGCTGAAGTAGTCGGGCTTCTGGGCCCCAACGGCGCCGGCAAAACCACATCTTTTTACATGATTGTGGGGTTGGTGCCCCCGGATAGCGGCCGCATCCTTGTGGACGGCCAGGACATTTCCAATGTTCCCATGTATCTGCGCGCCAGGAATTACGGCATCAGCTATCTTCCACAAGAGCCTTCTGTTTTTCGCAAATTGAGCGTGGAAGAAAACATAATGGCTGTGCTGGAAGTACAGCCCATTTCATGGCAAGAGCGCCGACGCAAGCGGGACCAATTGATCGATGAACTGGGGCTTGGGCATATTCGTAACAATATGGGATATGCGCTTTCTGGCGGTGAGCGCCGCAGAGTGGAGATCGCGCGCGCTCTTTGTATTGCACCAAAGTTCATTCTGCTGGACGAACCATTTTCAGGCATTGACCCCATTGCCGTGCTGGACCTGCAAAAGATAATTTTTGATTTGAAGGGAAGCGGCATCGGAGTTTTGATCACAGATCACAACGTGCGTGAAACGCTGTCAGTCACGGACCGCGCTTATATCATTAATGAAGGCCGTATTTTCCGCACCGGTACGCCAGAGCAGCTTGGCAACGACCCGGAGGTAAAGCGAGTCTATCTGGGAGAGAGTTTTTCATTTGTTTAATTGCATCAGGTAAGAAGTAAAAATAGTCGAATTACGACGGTACTCTTTTGGGTCACGGCACAGCGTGTGATAGTAGAATTTAACTAAAGAAGCAGGGATGGTTTTACTCCAAAACAAATTGAACCTGAGAGTCTCCCAAAAGCAGATTCTCACTCCAGGGCTGGTTCAGATGGTGAGCGTGCTCGCGCTCAACAAACTGGAGCTCAAGGAGATGATCAACACGGAAATGGTGGAGAACCCCGTGTTGGAGGAGCTGGATTCCACCGTCCCGCTGCTGGATGAAATTGCCGGAAAGCAAGAGGCCCATGAGCGCCAGGACGCAATCGACATCAAAGAGAAAGATGAAACCGGTCCCGAGGCCGAGAAGAAAGATCCCTTTGATGAGATAGATTTCGGCTCGTTCTTCCGCGATTACCTTGATCCTGGTTATCGCAACTCCGCCGATCTGGAAGAGATTGACCGGCCATCCTTTGAAAATTTCCTTTCCAAGCCCGGGACACTTTCTGACCATCTTGTGTGGCAATTAGGTTCTGTCACAGTGCGTCCTGCCGTGTATGCCGCCGCAGAGTTGGTTATCGGTAATCTGAATGAAGAAGGTTACCTTACTGCCTCCGATGACGAATTAATGGGCGTGGCGCGAACTCAGGAATCTGGAGAGTCTGTTTCGGAAGTTTCGCTGACCGATGAAGCGTCTGCCGCTGTACCAACCGAACCCTCTCATTTGGAGCTGATCGTCTCCCATGAGCCCACGCCGGAAGCAGTGGCTGCGGAGAAGAACAATGGGCTTACTCCGGTTCTGCAGTTCACGCGCGATGATCTGCGGGAAGCAATCTCGTTGATCCAGCATTTTGATCCCGTCGGCGTCGCGGCGCGTGATTTGCGTGAATGCCTGATGGCCCAGCTTGAGCACCTGATCAAGACTCGAGACATGGAAGGCTCAGACGATCCTGAAAACGATCAGGTAGTAGAAGACGCGCTCAAGATGGTGGACAAGCAGCTCCACTTTTTGCAGAACAAGCAATATAAAGAAATTGCCAAAGCCATTGCGCGCCCCATGGAAGCGGTGATCCAGGCGCACGAGTTCATCCGCACACTCGATCCCAAACCGGGACTTCGCTACAACAAGGTCGAGCCCAAGCTGATTGAGCCAGATGTTGCCTTTGTGAAACACGGCGATGAATATCTCGTCCTGATGAACGATGAAGACCTGCCGCAGCTTCGCGTGAGCCCCACGTACCGGAAAATGCTGAACCAGAATGGCGGGGTGGAGAAGGACGTAAAGTCCTACGTGAAAGAGCGCTATAAGTCTGCAGTTCAGCTGATCAAGAACATTGAGCAGCGGCGACAGACGATCCTGAAAGTTTGCTATGCCATCATCGGACGGCAGCGTGACTTTCTTGATCAGGGCATTGACCAGTTGAAGCCCATGATGATCAAAGAGGTTGCGGAAGAGATTGGTGTGCATCCCTCTACAGTCAGCCGGGCGGTTGCCAGCAAATACGTTCACACGTCGCAAGGCGTGTTTGAACTGCGCTACTTTTTCTCAGAGAGTGTTCAGGGCCCTGAAGGGGCAGGCACATCGCTGCTGATCCTGAAGCGCCGTGTGAAGAAGCTGATTGAAGAAGAAGATCCGGCGCATCCGCTGACTGACGACCAGATAACCCGCGTTCTGCAGTCGCAGGGCATTCAGGTGACGCGGCGCACCGTGGCAAAATATCGCGAAGACATGAAGATACCGAGCACGCATCAAAGGAGGACGAAGAGTTAAATCGGAAAGCGCGGCCACATCCGAGCCGGCGCTTTCGGGCAGACGTTAAAAAAGCCGCCTGTACCCGTGCCGTATCTCCCAAAGCACCCGGCAGACGACTCTCAGTTGGACCCAAATCTCAGGAGGGAGTCAATGAACGTCGAATACACTGGCCGCCAGTACGAAATCACTCCTATCACCCGCAAGCAAGTCGAAGGCGGGCTTGAAAAAATCCAGAAAATCCTTGGCACATTTGAAACGCACGTGATTCTCTCGACGGAGAAACGCCGTCATATTGCGGAGATCACAATTACAGTGCGCAATCATGCCCCGATCGTTGGCCTCTCTGAGGCCCAGGAGATGAATACAGCAATAGGAGGAGCGCTGGACAAGATCGAGCGCCAGGCCGTGAAATACAAGACGCGATGGAAGAGCAAAAAACGCCAGGCGCGCAAAAAAATGGAATCCTCCGGAGAATCACAACAGGAGCCGACGATAGCGATTGCAGTGAATGGCGACCTGACGACGGCCGTGCCGGTAAAGGTCCACAGTTTTCCCAGCAGGGTAAAAGTTACTGAGACGCATGTGACCAAGAGCTCTGATTCAGTCTCATACAAGCCTTTGACTTTGGAGGAAGCGGTGAAAGAAGCCGAATTTCGCGACCGCGAAGTATTTGTTTTTCGCGATATGGAAGGGCGGGTAAAGGTGCTGCATCGCAAGCGTGACGGGAAGATGGAGTTGATCGAAGCGCCATAGTATTTCGGTCGCTTCGCTTTGTCCTGAACATACCCGCTGGGCGTGCAATCCCAGCGGGTTTGCATTGCTCGCACAAGACATCCATCAGTCCCTGAAGAATGAATCCATTGACAGCAGACGCTTGAAATATTCTTCCTTCCACTTGGGATTGAGGCGGTCCAGCAGCAGGCCTTCTGCCGCGCCGAAGGAATAAACAACCGTGCGCTTCCATTCGCCGAGATTCGCGCGCTTGAGTTCGTTCAAGGTTTCGGATCTCGCCTTGGCCGCGTAGGCGGAGAATGATTCAAAATCGGCAAGCGCCGTATATTCAGCGGTAGGTTTATATTGAGCAGCTGCTTCTGCGCTCTTGATCTGCGTATAGCGGGCGATTCCCTCCTGCCAGAGCTGGAAGTTGAAGTACTTGCTGTCATCAGGAGATAACTGCGCAAAAAACTTCTTTCGCGCCTGAACATATTGTTGCGCAAGTTTTTCAGCCTTGCCCTTGTCGGATTCATTCACGGCGCTGAGCAGAACATCGCGAAGGTCAGCAAATGAGCGCGCCACCTCAGGATTCTCATAGGGAAATGGGTAGTTCAAAATCCACATTCCCGTAGTATCGCCGCGGCTTAGGCCGAGATCTTGCATTGCCTGGAAGTATCTTGGCTGGGCATTCTGCAATTGGTGGAAGTGCTCATGCATGAGCGTGATAAGCCACGGTGTGCTGGTCTTGCTGTTTGTGTTTTTTGGCTGGCCAATCACAATCACTGAAGGCGGCCCAAACGCCGGGAATGTGGCCTGCAGGTTTGTCGGGAATTGGCGCGGACGGGCGTAGAAGCCATTCCCTGCAGGCTTGAAATCCTTAGGTGCCGCAGAGTTATGCGTAAGGAATTCTTCTTCTGGGGTCACAATCAGCAGAGGCGTGGGAACCTGGCTCCAATTAGGCCAGACGTTGTCTTGAATCTGAGCGGCAAGCCGGTAAAACTCTTTGATGCGAATAGCATCATCGACCGGGATTTCCTGTGACGGAGATTGTGCGATTGCGGCTGCGGCAAGCAGTAACGTGATCATGAATAGGCGCATTTGCATTAGACGCATGAGATTGGTCGTCGCTAGCACAGTGTCCCATTGTAGGACACGCAGGATTTGTTAGGTGAACAAAAATCGGGGAGCTGTGTATGCTCCCCGATTCTTAAAGCG
>JBAVUZ010000486.1:0-1994 GCA_049697035.1 Candidatus Angelobacter sp.
TCCCGTACATGATGACCCCGTTTATCGTGGGCCGCGAGTCAAGCGTGCGTGCCCTGGAAGAAGCCCTGGCCTCTGACCGCAAGATATTTCTGGCCACCCAGCATGACGCGAGCATTGACGAGCCCAAGCCAAATGAGATTTACCAGGTGGGCACGATTGCCAATATTGTACAGAACCTGAAGCTGCCGGACGGCAACATAAAGGTGCTGGTGGAAGGCGTGGAGCGCGGCAAGATACTGAAGCTGACCAACACTGACGGCTATTTTGAAGCCGAAGTGCGCACCGTGAAGTATCCGCCCGACCCCACCAAGGCGCTGGACGCCGCGATGCAGCGCGTGCACAACCTTTTTGACCAGTATGTAAAGCTTTGCCAGAGCTTGAATCTTGAGCCAGTGATCATTACCGGCATGAGCGATCCGGCCAAGCTGAGCGATACGATTGCCCAGAACCTGCAACTTTCAATTGAAGAAAAGCAGGAGCTGCTGGATATTTTTGATCCGGCGGAGCGGCTTAACCGCATTGCCGACGTGCTGGATATTGAAATTGAAAAGCTGAACATGGACCGCACTATCCAGACGCGGGTGAAGCGCCAGATGGAGCGCGCGCAAAAAGAGTATTACCTGAACGAGAAGATCAAGGCCATACAGAAAGAGCTGGGACGCGGCGAAAAGAGCGAGTTTGACGAACTGAAGAAGAAGATTGACACCGCCGGCATGCCCAAGGAAGTGCACGAGAAGGCGATCCAGGAATTGAAGAAGCTGGAAACCATGCCGCCGATGTCTGCCGAGTCAACCGTTTCCCGCAATTACCTGGACTGGCTGCTGGCTGTGCCGTGGAAAAAGAAATCAAAAGAAATCCGCAACATTGAGCACGCGGAAAAAATTCTGAACCAGGACCACTACGGACTGGAAAAGATCAAAGACCGCATTTTGGAATTTTTGGCTGTGCGGCAGTTGGTGAAAAATCCCAAGGGCTCGATCCTCTGCTTTGTTGGCCCTCCGGGCGTGGGCAAAACGTCGCTCGGTATGTCGATTGCGAAAGCTACGGGCCGCAAGTTTGTCCGCATGTCACTGGGTGGCGTGCGCGATGAAGCTGAAATCCGCGGGCATCGCCGGACATACATCGGCGCGCTGCCGGGACAGATTATCCAGATGATGAAGAAAGCCGGAACGAAAAACCCGGTCTTTATGCTGGATGAAGTGGACAAAATGGCTTCAGACTTCCGCGGCGATCCTTCGTCGGCGCTGCTGGAAGTGCTTGATCCCGAGCAGAACTGGATGTTCCAGGACCATTACCTTGACGTGGAATACGATCTCTCACAGGTATTTTTCGTCGCAACGGCCAATGTGCTGCACACCATTCCCGCCGCATTGCAGGACCGCATGGAAGTCCTGCGACTGCATGGCTACACCGAGCTGGAAAAAGTTGAGATCGCCAAACAGTTCCTGGTGCGCAAGCAGCGCGAAGCCACCGGACTCACGGAAACGCAGCTTACATTTGGTGACGATGCTCTGCGCGAGATTATCCGCTCATACACGCGTGAAGCCGGCGTGCGCAACCTTGAGCGCGAGATTGGAAATATCTCACGCAAGGTGGCGCGCAAAGTGGTAAAAGATCCCACGTACACCGTGGCTCTGACCGCGGAGAAAGTCAACGAGTTCCTGGGCGTCACCAAATTCCGTGACACGCTGGCCAATGAAAAGAGCGAAATCGGCCTGGTCACAGGGCTGGCGTGGACAGAAGTTGGCGGCTCGATTCTGAGCATTGAAGTCGCAATCGTGGACGGCAAAGGAAAACTCACCATCACCGGCCAGCTGGGCGACGTGATGCAGGAGTCGGCGCATGCTGCGATGTCGTATGTGCGTTCACGCGCGTCGCGGCTGGGCATCCCAAAGGATTTCTACCGCAACTTTGATATTCACATTCACGTGCCGGAAGGCGCTATCCCCAAAGACGGCCCTTCTGCCGGCATTACCATGGCCACGGCCATATCG
>JBAVUZ010000487.1:0-3341 GCA_049697035.1 Candidatus Angelobacter sp.
ACATAGAGCAACTAAAAGACCGCCCTTTTGTGGCCGATCTGCTGGCTTGGCGCGCTGACGCAGTTGAAGGAGCGCGCTTTGATCGCAATGAGCTTACGATTTACATTGCCCGCGAATCGATCCGTGAAGCCTGTTCCCGCTTGAAAACTCAAGGTTTGACGGACTTCATGTCTGACCTTACCTGCGCCGACTTTTATCCCCGTGAGCCCCGCTTTGAGCTTGCCTATCATCTGCTCTCGATTAAGCGCAAAGAGCGTGTGCGGCTGAAAGTCCGGTTATCGGGGGACGAGCCTTCTGTGGAATCCATCATCTCGGTCTGGCCTTCAGTAAATTTCTTTGAGCGCGAGCTCTTCGATCTCTTTGGCATCCGCTTCCTCGGCCATCCCTATCTGCGCCGCATCATGATGCCGGAAGACTGGGAAGGCCATCCTCTGCGTAAGGACTATCCGGTGGAGGGCTATCGCTAAATGGGCCACTTGAATGCCAATCCGGTGCTGGACGCTGCTGAAGACAAAACAATGATCCTCAATATGGGTCCGCAGCACCCATCCACGCACGGCGTGTTGCGCTTACTGCTGGAGATTGATGGCGAAACTATTGTCCGCATGATGCCGGACATCGGCTTTCTCCATACCGGAATTGAAAAGACCTGCGAAGCCAAGTTTTACCAGCAGATCGTCCCGTTGACTGACCGCATTGATTATCTCTGCCCCATGGTCAACAACCTGTGCTATGTGATGGCTGTGGAGAAGCTGCTAGGGTTGGAAATTCCGCCGCGCGCGCAGTGGATGCGCGTGATGCTGGCTGAGCTCCAGCGCATCAGTTCGCACCTGGTCTGGCTGGGCACGCACGCCATGGACATCGGCGCCATGTCGGTCTTCCTGTATTGCTTCCGCGAACGCGAAGACCTGCTGCGCATCTATGAGATGGTCAGCGGCCAGCGCATGATGACTTCGTATTTCCGCATTGGCGGGTTGGCGCTCGATCCTCCGTTGGGGTTCTTTGAGAAAGTAAAGAAGTTCCTCGACCGTTTTCCGGAAAAAGTGGATGAGTACGAGAACCTGCTCACGGGCAATCGGATCTTCATCGATCGCTTGAAGGATGTGGCAAAAATCACTGGTGAAGATGCTCTTGCCATTGGCTTGACCGGGCCGTCTCTGCGCGCCAGCGGCGTTGATTTTGATATCCGCCGTGACATGCCGTACTGCGGCTACGAGAATTTCAAATTTAAAGTCCCGGTCCGCCAGGATGGCGACGTCTGGGCGCGTTATGTCTGCCGCGTGGAAGAGTTGCGGCAGTCGCGCGAGATCGCCAAACAGGCTCTTGAAGGCATGCCTTCCGGCCCGACCAAGGCCGACGCGCCAAAGATCGTCCTCCCCGATCGCGAGAAGATGAAAACGCAGATGGAAGCACTCATCTATCACTTTAAGATTGTCACGGAAGGCTTTGCTGTACCGGCAGGTGAGGTCTACCACGCGATTGAGTCGCCGCGCGGCGAAATGGGCTATTACGTGGTGAGCGACAGCACCGCGAAACCTCTGCGCGTGCACATGCGTTCACCTTCGTATGCCAACCTTCAAGCTTTGCCTCAGATGTGCGAAGGACGCCTGATCGCAGACGTGGTGGCGGCGATTGGCAGTATCGACATTGTTCTCGGAGAAATAGACCGGTAATGACCCCTGTTTCCGACAAGTTGGATCAATTTTTCACGGAGAAGATGAAAGAGTATCCGACGAGGAGATCCTTTCTTGTACCGATGCTGTTATATAGCCAGGATGAAGTCGGCTATTTGTCGGATGACGTGATCGCTTATCTCGCAAAAAAGACCGAGCTGACTGAGCTGGAAGTTCGCAACGTGATCAGCTACTACTCCCTGCTGCATACCAAGCCGATGGGCAAGTATCACGTACAGGTTTGCACCAATATCAGCTGCATGCTGCGCGGCGGTGAAGAAATTCTCGAACATTGCAAGAGCAAGCTGGGCATCGGCCACAAGCAGACCACCGCTGACGGGACGTTTTCTCTGGAAGAAGTGGAATGCATCGGCGCATGCAGCTGGGCCCCGGCTGTTCAGGTTAATTACGATTTTCACGAAAACCTTACGCCGGAGAAAATGGACAAGGTTATTGAGCAGTATCGCAAGCGGGCAAAGCAGTAGGAATTGCCAAAATTGCCAGTACTGCCAAGATTGCCGAAATTGAATATGGCACTAGCAGTTGGAAGTGGAGAAGCTGTGGATGGGAAGACAGAGCAGCTTCGCACGCGAACTAAGGAATTTGCGTTGCGAATTGTGCATCTGTTTCGATCATTGCCGCCCGCGACCGAGGCACAAGTGATTGGCAAGCAGCTTTTACGGTCGGGTACTTCGGTCGGCGCAAATTATCGTGCTGCTTGTCATGCTCGGTCTAGGGCAGAATTCATAGCCAAGATCGGTGTTGTGAGCGAAGAAGCGGATGAAACTGTGTTTTGGATCGAGTTGCTTGCTGACATTAAAGTGGTCAAAAAAGAGCGTGTTGATCCATTACTTAATGAGGCCCGAGAGTTGACTGCGATCTTCAGAGCATCGCGACTGACGGCAAAGAGGAAATAGTAGGTTTTCAATTTTGGCAATCTTGGCAGTAATGGCAATCTTGGCAATTTAAAAAAATGGCTGATTTGGTATCCCATCCCGATGAAGTAAAAGTCGTCTCCAAGCGCTTTGGCAAGGGCGCGGCGGACATCGAGCAATACTTGAAGCTCGATGGCTACAAGGCCGTGCAAAAGGCCCTGACCATGTCGCCCGACGACATCATTAATGAGGTCAAAACCTCAAACCTCCGTGGACGCGGCGGCGCCGGCTTCCCAACGGGCATGAAGTGGAGCTTCGTCCCCAAGGACACCAATAAAGCCAAGTACATCCTCGTCAACGGCGATGAAAGCGAGCCCGGTACATGCAAGGACCGGCCCATTCTTGAGCACGATCCTCATGCCGTAATCGAAGGTGTGATCATCGCAGGGCTGGCCGTGGGCGCCAAAGTCGGCTTCGTTTATATCCGCGGCGAATATCGCTATCTGGTCGATATCATGCGCAAGGCTATTGCCGACGCCTACGCGAAAGGCTATCTGGGCAAAAACATATTCGGCAGCGGAAAAGACTTTGACATCCGCTGGCACACCGGCGCAGGCGCTTATGAAGTAGGAGAAGAGTCCGCGCTCATGGAGTCGCTGGAAGGCAAGCGTGGCATACCGCGAATCCGTCCGCCCTTCCCTGCTGTTGTGGGACTCTGGGGCGGCCCCACCGTCATCAACAACGTGGAAACGCTGGCCTCCGTTCCGCACATTATTCTTATGGGCGGCCAGAA
>JBAVUZ010000488.1:0-2982 GCA_049697035.1 Candidatus Angelobacter sp.
AAACTTTGCGGTAGTCACCGGCGCTTCCAGCCGCATTGGACTGGAGCTTGCGCGGGTCTTCGCGGAAAACGGCTTTGACCTGCTGGTGACATCGGGCAGTACCAAGATTGAGCGTGCGGCGGAGGGACTCCGGGATTCCGGAGTTGAAGTAACGGAGGTGGAAGCTGATCTGGCAACCTATGAGGGCGTCTCTGGGCAGCAATACAGTCGACCGGACGACCACTTGATGCCATAGCAATCAATGCAGGCGTCGGAGTAGGCGGAGACTTTGCCCGTGAGACCAGCCACATATTCTCTTCATCGCTAAAAGACCAAGGTTCAAGGCGAACTGGGTAAGTTTGTACCTGAGTCAGTGAAGGCAGAGCAACACCGAAAAATGGCGGAGCCGAAAACAGGCGCAAAATAGTCAGCCCACAAAGGACTCGGCGCTCCAGCTGACAAGCTGAGCGCCGAATATTTTGGCATGCTTCTGCGCCGCACCGGGTCGTTAAGTGTCCGGCGGCAGGGCTTCCGCTGTGGTCTTCGAAAGGTCGGCGCCTTTGCGTTCGCCGCCCAACCACGTGATGACGGCAACCAGCGTTGCGATAAAGATCACGGTCCATGTAAGCACCGGCGCAAAACTGCCGCCATAGCGCTCCTCGGCAAGTTTGGCCTGAATCACTGAGTTACGCGATGAAAGCAAGTTTCCCAGTTGATAAGCCAGCCCGGGAAATGTTCCGCGCACTGCCGGCGGCGAAAGCTCATTCAGGTGTGCCGGAACGACTCCCCATGCGCCCTGCACCATAAACTGCATCAGGAACCCGCCTAGCGCGAGCAACGCTACACTGTTCGCGTAAGCCCACAAGGGAATGCACGGAATGGCACAAAGAGCCGCAATCACAATCGCTTTGCGCCGGCCGATCTTCTCTGACCACGCCCCGAAGATCACTCCGCCCAGCAACGCGCCAAGGTTGTAGATAATGGCAATGAATCCCACGATTTTCGGCGTGAAGCCATGGTTCTTTTGCAGGAATGTGGGATACAGATCCTGCGTGCCGTGGCTGAAGGAGTTGAAAGCGAACATCAGCACGATAAGAAAGAGAAAGCTGCCGCCAAACATTGCCACGTCACGGCTGAGGTGTCGTTTTTCCTTGACCCGTGTCTGGCCTGCCAGAAAGGCCGGCGACTCATCGACCTTGGTACGTATATAAATGACCAGGAAAGCCGGCAGCGCGCCGATCACAAACATCCCGCGCCAGCCGACGTAAGAAAACAGCGTCCCATAAACCAGAGCTGCCAATAGATAACCGACGACATACCCTTCCTGCAAGAGTCCGGAGAAAAAGCCGCGACCTTCCTTGGGCAGCGTTTCAAATGCCAGCGCGGCGCCCACGCCCCACTCGCCACCCATGGCTATGCCAAACAAGGCGCGCATGATCAGGAATGTATGCAGTGACGGCGCAAAAGCAGAGCCAAGCTCAAAGATGGAGTAAGCGATGATGTCAATCATCAACGTGGGACGGCGGCCGAATTTGTCTGCCATCATGCCGAAAAGAAAAGCGCCCACGGGACGCATGGCCAAGGTAATAAAGATGGCTTCCGCAATGGCGGAAACCTTGGTGTGAAAGTCAGCGCTGATGGCGGTTACGCAGAAGACCAGGATGAAGAAGTCAAAGGCATCAAGCGACCAGCCAAGAAAACAGGCAATGAAGGTATTTCGCTGGACCGAAGTAAGATTCTGCAGCCGGCGCAAAAAGTTCATGCGGTTCTCCACGTGAGAGCTGGCCAGACTTCCCATAGAAGCTAGACAATCCAGCCTAACTCACTTCGATGTCTAAACAAATAAAGACGGTGTAACGGCTTCTTTCGTGTGGCAACACAGCCGCCAGGTTTGCGGTCATATGAGAATAGCACCCTGGGGATTATTTCAATTACAAAAAGCTTTCAGGCGAAGCTCTCAAAAAAAGGAGAGGCATCGTCTCTCCCTTTTGTTTGCGGCTAATCGATTACTTCAGGATGGTCGAGCAGAAGGTCGTGTTCGCGCCAAATGGACCACCGCATTGCAGCGTTTGCGTGAATTGGTTGGCCTGGCCGAAATCCTTTGTTGTGTCAGGATAATCAACGCCATAGTGGAACCCGCTTTTGCCTGACGTGAACCAGGGATAGATGCAGAATGATCCGCCGTAGGTGGCGCAGGTCAGGGCAACTTCGGCTTTGCCCCCTTGATCGCTGACCGCAGCAAAGTTCTTTGGGCTTGAGCCGTCACCAAACGTCACACTCTTAATCTGGATAGGCGAAAATCCTGCCCATGAAACCGCGTTGTAGGAATCGCAAAAAGTCTGGCCTGGAACGCAGAAAGCATCGCCGCCGGTAAAGATGGAAGCATGGCCAATCTCCCAGACAAAAGAGTTAGGAGCATCATTGACTGTTCCCCAGCCCAGCGCGTTGCCAATTTGCTGCGTGTCATACGCCGGCATTAGCGGACCATCTGAAGGTGAGTTGAGAATAATGGTGCCGGAGTGGCCGGTAGCCAGATTTGTCACGGTAATGTGAAAACCGTCAGCTGCCGCGGTCACGAAATAATGCACTGTGATGCCATCGCCTGCGTGCATTACCAGAGGACTGCCCGGAGTGGTGGAGTCTTCCAGCATGGCATTGAAGGCCGTGGTCTCAGTAAAGCTGTGCGCGGAAGTGTTGTTGGGCACCAGCTTGAAAACCGGAGCGCACGCGGTAAACGTGTTGGGAGCAAAGTTCACGCTGAAGCTGCCGTCATTAAAGCACTTACTGACCAAGGAATCCGGATAGAACTGCAGCTCGACAAAAGCCTGGGTGAAAAGGCTTTTTGGATCGTTGACCGTGCCGCCGAACCAGAATGTGGGGCCGACATCAGAAACACTGGAACGGCCGTTGGTTGGAAGCACCACGGTCCACGTGAGATCGCGCGCGGAACCCGGTGCGCTGGAAACGGGGATGAGCTCAGGCTCGTCATGGCCGGTGCAACCC
>JBAVUZ010000489.1:0-3457 GCA_049697035.1 Candidatus Angelobacter sp.
CAACTTTCGGGAAGCTGGTGCGCAGCACTTCATGCCGATTGACCATCTCCTGCAGGCTGGCTTGCGCTGCTTCAATGTTCAGTTCCCCTCGCAGCCGCAGCGCTACTGGGACGTTGTACAAGCTGGCTTCGGTCTCATAGCGCGCCAGGAACCACAGGCGCTCCTGCGCAAAGGACAAGCGCGGAGGTTGGCTCCGCGGTAGAGGTAGCAGAGGCGGCATCGCCGTCCTGGCCGCCTTATCCACAAGAAGGGCCAGCGCGGCCACCGTGGGGTCCTCCAAAAAGCTGCGCAGCTGTAACTCCACGGCAAACACCTGCCGGATGCGTGACATCACTTGCATGGCTAAAAGCGAGTGCCCGCCCAGAGCGAAAAAGTTTTCCTCCATCCCCACCTGATCGAGTTGCATCACCTGCGCCCAGATTGCCGCGACCCTCTCCTCGGTTTCGCTCCGCGGCTTTCTGCTTTTCACTTCCCCCTGCTGCGGCTCCGGCAGCGCCTTCCGGTCGACTTTCCCGTTGGGAGTTTTCGGCAGGCTCTCCAATATCACGAACTTCGAAGGAACCATGTAACGCGGCAACCGCTCCTGCAGATACTCTCGCAGTTGCTCCTCGTTGATTTCCATTCCAGCCCTTGGCGCCATATAAGCGACCAATAGCCTGTCGCGGCCACTTTCTCTTACGACAACTACATTTTCCCGCACCGCTGGGTACAGGCTTACACAAGCTTCGATCTCCCCGAGCTCGATCCGATACCCTCGTACCTTGACTTGCTGGTCGGCGCGGCCCAGATATTCCATTTGTCCGGCATTGTTCCATCGCACCAGGTCGCCCGTGCGGTACATGCGGTCTCCCGCCGTTTTGCTATAGGGATCAGGCAAGAATCGTTCGGCTGTCAAACTCGCTCGGCCCCAATATCCGCGCCCTACCCCAGCACCAGCTATATAAAGCTCGCCCACCACCCCCAAAGGCGCCAATTCCAGCTCCTGGTCCAGCACGTAAAGCTCGGTATTGCCTACGCCTCGTCCGATCGTTACTTTCTTTTCCGCTTCAACCGGGGTCCAGACCGAATACGTTGTGGTTTCTGTTGGCCCGTACAAGTTATTGACGCGCTTGAGATTTCCCCGCTGCCACAACTCACTCACCAACTCTTCTTTCAGCGCTTCGCCGGCCAGATTGACGGTTACCACTCCCTCGGGCAGCGGTCCCTGCTCGATCAATTGGGCGATGGCGGAGGGCACGGTATTGAGCAAACGCGCGCGGTTGGTAACTCTTCCGCCCTGCAGGCTTTCCCACCAACTGATGACGTCGTCGGCCAGCACCACCGTTCCGCCGCAACTCAAGGTTGCCCATAACTCATAAATGGAAAGATCGAAACAAATGGAGGTTGCCGCCAGCACCCCGCTGAATTCCTCTGCGGTGAAAGTTTGCCTGGCCCAGGCCGCGAACGACACGGCATTGCGATGGCTCAGCATCACTCCCTTGGGCACTCCAGAAGATCCTGAGGTGTAGATCAGATAGGCCAGTTGCAGGCTGCAGGCCGGCCGACCGACTTTTTCCCTGCTCTCCTTATCGATTTGCTCGCGCGCGCCCTCCCAACTCAACACCGTGGCCGAAGTTCCTCCCACCCGCTCTTTCAGGCTTTCTTCCGTGATGACGGCTTTTGCGTCCGCGTCCTCCAACATGAAGCGCAACCGTTCCTCCGGATATTGCGGATCCAGGGGAACGTAGGCGGCGTTGGCTTTCCAGATACCCAACATGGCCATCACCATTTCCGGTGAACGGCGCATGCAAACTCCCACAAGGTCTTCTTTCCGTACTCCCGAGCGGAGAAGATAGCGGGCCACCTGGTTCGCCCGCTCATTCAACTCTCGATAACTAAGCTCGGTCTCGCGATACACGATCGCCGTACTCGTTGGCTTCGTTTTTGCCTGCTCTTCAATCAACTCATGCAGGCATTGGCCGCTGTCATATTCGAGCTTCGTCCGGTTAAGTTCCTCCACCAACTGGTCATACTGGCTGCCGGAAAGAATCGGCAATTGACTTACCGATATATCGGCGTGCGAAATGATTTCTTCTAAAAGAATGGAGAAGCACTCAGCCCAGCGGGCAATGGTGGCCTTCTCGAATAAGTCGCTGCTGTACTCCCAGGCTCCAACAATCCCGTCCGGTCCCTCGCCGACCGTTAAGGTCAGGTCAAACTGCGCTGTTCGCTGTTCTGGGGCGACGTGCTCCAACTGCAGGCCGCCCAAGGTTACCTGTGCCTGCGGCTGCCCCAGGGCAAAACGCACGAAATCTTCCGAACGGCTCCCATACGTCTGCTGAAAGACAAATGCGCTCTGAAAGATGGGGGGCACTGCCGGATCGCGCACAATCCCAAGTTGCTCAACCATGAACGAGAAGGGATACAACTCGTGCGCAAACGCTTTCGCAACCCGGTTGCGAACCTGCGACAGGAATTCAGTGAATGTTTGCCGATGCTGAAAATCCGCTCGCAAAGGCACGGCGTTCACGAAGTACCCCGCGATGTTCGCAAATTCTGCTCTTGATCTGCCCGCAATCGGGCAGCCAACGATAACTTGTTTCTGAGAGGTGAGGCGATAAAGCAAAACCTGGAACGCTGCCAGAAGTGTCGTGAAGAGCGTGGCTTGTTGCTCCTCTCCAAGCCTCTTCAATGCTTTGGTTAGCCTGGCGTCGAGACTAAAAGGGAGGGAAGCGCCACGAAAGGTCTGCACTGGTGGACGGATGTGGTCTGCGGGCAGGCTGAGCGGGGGCAGTTCTCCTGCCAGCTCGCTCTTCCAATAGTCCCGCAGTCTTTCTCCGGCAGGACCAGAAAGTTTCTCCCGCTGCCACTCCACAAAGTCGGCGTAACTGTATTCCAGCGGAATAAGCTGGGTTCCGGCTTTATTCGCGAAGGCTTGATACAGCTTTCCCATTTCATCCAGCAGCAGCGTAAGCGACCAGTAATCCGCAACCAGGTGATGCACGGCAATGTGCAGCAGGTATTCTTTTTCCGACCGGGCATAAAGGGCAGTTCGGAACAATGGGCCGAGCGTCAGGGAAAAAGGCCGCTGGCTCTGCTGGACAAGAGCTTTCTCCAGTTCTACCTGGCTCCAATCGCCGGCGTCAAAATATTCAAAGCAAACCTCGGCTTTCTCTGCAACCTTCTGAACCGGTTCTCCTGCCATCTCCGCCACGGTCGTGCGCAGGCATGGATGGCGGTCGACCAGTGTCTGAAATGCCAGCCGCAGTGCGCCGACATCCAGGCCGGTTGCAATCCTGATCACTCGCGCGATGTTGTAAGCGGCACTCTCGGGAGCTGTCTGATGTACACACCACAAGGCGCGCTGGCCGTATGAAAGCGGATAGGTTGCAGGCTGCTCCTTTTCAACTTTCCTCACAGGGGACTGCGTATTTTTCGTCGCTCGTCGAATCACTTCAGTAATGGTCGAGTCACCGAA
>JBAVUZ010000490.1:0-12806 GCA_049697035.1 Candidatus Angelobacter sp.
CATTAAGACCATCGAAGCGCGATCAGGCCAGCAGATTCAGCCTCCGGCATGAGAAAATCGTGAGTCCATGCAAAAAGCCCAAAAACCGGCTGACCGCCTCGTCAAAATCATTGAGCAGTTTTCCAAGCTCAACATCACCGTCCTGGGCGATTTGATTGCCGACGAGTTTATCTATGGCGAAATCTCGCGCGTCTCTCGGGAAGCGCCGGTGCTCATCCTGCGCCATCGTGACCGCACGGTAGTGCCCGGCGGCGCAGGCAACGCCATTTACAACCTGGCCGATCTGGGAGTGACAGTCCTGCCTGTGGGTGTGATTGGCGACGACGAAGCCGGCCGCATGCTGCTACATGCATTCCGGCAAAAACATATTTCAGTGAGCGCCATCCGCCGAATCAAGGGCCGTGGCACCGTGACCAAGACGCGGGTCCTGGCCGGAACAACGCATTCGCCGCGCCAGCAGGTCATACGCGTGGACCGGGAACCGGAAACGCCGCTAGACCGCGCTGCCGTTCGTGACCTCACGTTTCAGGCCCGCGGTTATGTCCGCGCCTCTGACGCATTGCTGATCTCCGACTATGGCTATGGAGCGGCCACGCCGGAAATTTTTGACGACATTCGCTCACGTGCTTCGCTGAATGGCGTCCCGATCACACTCGATTCGCGCTATCGCACGCTGGCTTACAGCGGCGTCACAGCTGCCACGCCGAATGAGTCAGAGTTGGAAGAGGTCCTGGGCACGCGCATCGGCAATGACAATGCTCGCCTGTTCGCTACCGGCAAGGCCGTAATGCAGAAAATGAAATTGCAATCCCTGCTGGTAACGCGCGGCAAGGATGGCATGGTGGTTTTCTCCCGGGGCAACAAACCTGTTGCTATACCGATCTATGGCTCGGATGAAGTGGCTGACGTTACCGGGGCCGGGGACACAGTGATCGCCACCTATACGGCTGCGCTTGCCGCCGGGGCCGACTCAGAATCTGCCGCGCGCCTGGCAAATTATGCCGGAGGCATTGTGGTAATGAAACGCGGCACGGCCACAGTAACCCGCGCTGAACTGCTGCGCGCCGTAATGGAGGGCTGACTGGCTGCCACCGCACAAAAAATATTTTCCCCGGCTGAACTGGCAGAGCAGGTGCGGCAATGGCGCTCGGCTGGGGACAAAATTATCCTCACCAACGGATGTTTTGATCTTCTACATGTGGGGCATGTCCGCTACCTGCGCGCCGCCAAGCTGCTGGGCGGCAGGCTGATCGTCGCCGTAAATTCAGATGCAAGCACGCGGGCGCTCAAAGGCGAAGGCCGGCCTCGCGTCCCCGGCGACGAGCGTGCGGAAATCCTGGCGGCGCTCAGTGACGTTGACGCCGTCACAATCTTTGATGCGCTCGACGTAAAAGAGCTTATACGCTTGTTGCGGCCTGACATTCATGCCAAAGGCACCGACTATACAGAGGAAAATGTTCCGGAACGCGATGTAGTGATTGCCTGCGGCGGACGTGTTGCCATTGTCGGCGATCCAAAAGACCACTCCACCACTGATCTTCTGAGAAACGATTTGCTGAGAAATGAAGTATTGAGGCGGGAATGGCAAAAATCCTGATTGTCCGGCTGGGAGCCATGGGAGACATTCTGCATGCCTTGCCGGCAGCAACCGCCATCCGTGCCGCACTTCCCAATGCAACTATTGGGTGGCTGGTTGAGGAGCGCTGGTCTGAGTTACTTACCGCACAGGGTAGAAAGGCCAGCCCTTACGGTGTCAGCCCACAGAAGCCGGTCGTCAATAATATTCACACGCTCGATACGCGGCGATGGCGCCAACATTTCTTTCGACCCTCCGCCACGGCGGAAATTGCCGGTGCCCTGAAACGCGTGAGAAAAATCGACTATGACTTTGCTCTGGATTTTCAGGGTGCCATCAAGTCCGGGATTTTTGCCAAGCTGGGCGGCGCAAAGATCCTGGCGGGCTATGCCGATCCTCGCGAATCCGCAACAAGGTACTTTTACAGAAAAGTGCTTTTGCGTCAGGGGAACCACGTGATCGAACAGAACCTGGCACTGGCCAATGAAGCACTTCAGCCGGTACTCGGCAGTCGCGAATTGAAGCTGCTTGCTCCGCAGCTCCCTGTCGATCCTACGGCTGAAGCCTGGGCAGATTCTGAAATCAGCCGGCTGGGAATTGCCAGCTATGCCATTGTGAATCCCGGCGCGGGCTGGGGCGCAAAGCAATGGCCTGCGGAGCGATTTGGCCAGGTCGCAAAGGCGCTCGCGGCACACAACATCAAAACGCTGGTCAACGCCTCTGCGGAGGAAAGCGAACTGGCCCGCTCTGTGGTTAACGCCAGCGGCGGCAATGCGTTTGAGTTGCGCTGCACCATTGGGCAGCTGATTGCGCTCACCCGCCGTGCGCGCATTCTGGTGGGCGGTGACACCGGCCCGCTGCACCTTGCGGCTGCGCTGGAAATTCCTGTCGTGGGTTTGTATGGACCTACCGATCCCGGACGCACCGGACCGTATGGGGCCAATGTGATTGCGCTACGGCATCCGGAAAGCGAGACCACGTTTTCTCACCATCGAGAAGTTGAAGCCGGGTTGCTGAAGATTTCCGCCGAAGAAGTGATTGCCGCCGCTCGCCACCTGTTGGGAGGCGGCCATGCCTAGCTGGTCGCGGATTGCCACAAGGTCACGCGTGCCTCTCGGCTTTGTTTTCGCAGCCGCATATTTCTGGCTCGCCCGGCCCACGTGGATTTCACTGGGCGCGGGTTTCGCCGTCGCAGCCGTGGGAGTTCTGGTTCGCGCTCTTGCTTCAGGACACATACGCAAGAACGCCGAGCTTGCCACAACTGGCCCTTACGCATACACCCGCAACCCGCTCTATCTTGGTTCCATCATCATTGCCATAGGTTTCATCATCGCCGCCCGCAATCTCTGGATCGGCATTGGCGCGCTGGCCATGTTCGCTTTCATCTATCTTCCGGTGATTACCGCGGAAGAAAAATATCTGCAATCTGCTTTTCCCGGCTATGCCCGGTACGCCAAAGAAGTACCGCGCTTCTTACCGCGCTTGACACCCTATCGGGCAGAGAATGAAGTGGATGACGGCACGGCACACTTTTCTTCAGCGCTTTATCTTCGACATCGCGAGTACAATGCCGCCCTGGGCGCGGCCCTGATGCTGGGTGCCCTTGTGGTGAAAATGCTGGTAAAACATTGATTCCACCTCGCGATCGCTCTTTTTTGCGCGCCATCTGCGCCTTGCTGGCATTGGGCGGCCTGGCAGCTTCCTTTGCGTCTCCACCCCAGGCAAAAAAGCCAGGCTCCGCGGAACCGTCTCGCTCCACTCCCGCAGCGGAACAGAGCGAGCTCGTCGCACCGTCGGTTGCTCGCCCGCGTGCTGAATATCAATTTCCCGTTGGTCAGACCTACGTTTACAGTGGCGAATGGCGGATCTTCAACGCCGGGATTGCGACCCTGCGCATGGAGCAGGCTGGCCGGGAAAATCGGATTGTTGCCGCAGCCGATGCCGCCGGGACGGTCTCTCTGCTGTACCACGTTCAGGACCGGCTGGAATCTTTTTTTGATCCCTCAACTTTTTGCTCTCACAATACCTCCCGGCACATTGAAGAAGGGTTTCGCCGGGTGGAAAGCAACATCACATTCGATTACCCGCGCGGCAAGGCCGTGCTTGATCACAAGAACATCAAGAAAAAGGAGAGCAAGCATGAAGAGCATGACATTCCCGGCTGCGTGACAGACATGCTCTCTTCCATCTATTACGTGGCATCTTTGCCCTTGGCGCCGGCCAAAACCTACAGTTTCCCTATCAACGATGGCGGCGCAACAGTAACAGTCATGGTCCACGTGGAAGCGCGAGAGCAGATCAAGACGCCCGCTGGGACTTTCAACGCAATCCGTGTGCAGCCGGAAACGTCGTCGCCCCTTCTGCGGGACAAAGGGAAAATCTGGGTCTGGTACTCAGACGATGCAGCTCGCGTTCCCATTCAGATGCGGGCGCGACTCTCCTGGGGAACCCTGACTTTCTACCTGTTGCGGATCGAGAAAAAATAACTGCCACTATCTTTTACCGCGGCAATTTGTTCAATGGCGCGGCATCCCGGTTGCTTTTTCTGCCATAATAGCTCTAATAGCTTTGAAGACTTGAAAGGGGACCATGAGCGCACAGCCGAAATCTGATCCGGAACTGGTGGAAGTATTTGACACAATGCAGGAATCGGAGGCGATGGTAGTCCACGGACTCCTGACCTCTGCCGGTGTTGAATCGGTTGTTGCCAACCTGCAGGCTCCGCAAGATGTTTTCCCAGGGGTGGGAGGCATTTCCGTTCGGGTAAATCCGGCCCAAGAGGAAGAGGCGCGGCGGCTGATTGAAGACTATCGCGCCAACCCCGCGTCGGAAGATGATTCTTCACCGCTCAATGATGATAAGACCCAAAGCTAGGCCATCCTCACGTGAGCAGACAAGTTATACTCACAGTGCGCCTCGTCACACAAATAATCGGCTGCCCTGCGTTTAGGGCCATCCGGCCAAAAAACAGAACTACCCCTCTCTGGGTGGCCGCCCGGAGGCAGATGGTGGAACGTGCGCATCCTGATTATTGAAGACGAACCTAAGATTGCCCGCAGCCTGTCTGAAGGCTTTGAAGCGGAGCACTTCGCCGTGGACCTGGCCGAGGACGGCGAGAAAGGCCTGGAACTGGCGACCGAAATCCGCTACGACGGCATTGTTCTGGACTGGAATCTGCCCCGCATGGATGGTCTTTCTCTCCTGCGAAAATTGCGGCAGGCGGGATCCACCACACGCGTGCTGATTTTAAGCGGTCGCCGGGAAGTGGCTGATCGCGTGGCGGGACTGCAGGCCGGCGCCGATGACTATCTCATTAAGCCATTTTCTTTTCAGGAATTGCTGGCGCGAATGCAGACTCTTCTTCGGCGAGCCCAAGAGACATCTGAGATCCTTAAGGTCGGCGATCTGGTGCTTGATCCGCAGCGCCACATGGTTGAGCGCGCCGGCAAACCCATTAAGCTTAGCCAGCGGGAATACGCTCTGCTGGAGTACCTGATGCGCAACGTTGGACGCACAGTGACGCGCACCATGGTGGTGGAACACGTTTGGAATTTGTGGTTTGATGGGCTCACCAGCGTGGTGGACGTTTACATCAGTTATCTGCGCGCCAAGATCGATCACGGATTTCCTACCCCGCTGATTCACACCGTACGCGGCGTTGGGTTTATGCTTTCCGCCGAGCCGAAGCTGGAGAAAAAGGAGAAGTAGCCGGCACGCGGCGTCATTTATTGCGAATGAAGCCGCGGTTCAACGTGCCTTCCATCCAGCAGAAATGTCACCGCGCCCTGCTCGTCTGTGCGGTAGGTTTTGACCCGATAGATTTGCAGTCGATCCAGCACTACTTTTCGCGGATGCCCGAACGGATTCTGATATCCAGCAGAAATCACCGCAAACTGCGGACGGACAGCGGCCAGCAACGCCGATGATGTCGATGTGGCGTTGCCATGATGCGGAACTTTTAATAGATTGGCCTGCGGAGACTCCGCCGCCACATACTGCTCCATATTTCTTTCCAGATCGCCGGCCAGCAGCGCCCTTGTCTCCCCATAACCAATCAACAAAGCCAAAGAGTCGTCATTCGCCCGTTTTGATTTCGGTTGCCAATCTGCCGGCGGCGAAAGCACACGGATTTTCGTTCCACTCCAATCAAACGCTTCGCCCGCAACATGTTTCTGGATGGGAATATGCTGCGCAGACGCGACGCCGTAAAGGTTCACTAACTCAGGTGTTGCAGGATTAATGCCAACCCACAATTCTGATGGGTGGAAATCTTCAATGATGCTGGGCAAGCCGCCGATGTGGTCACCGTGCGCATGCGTTAGCGCAACCACGTCAAGGTGGTCCAATCCTCGCGACCAAAGATAAGGCGCGACCACATCTTCGCCAAAGTCGAATTCACTGCGCACAGGACCGATGCTGCCGCCGCCATCGATGAGCATGGTTCGCCCCTGAGGAGAAATCACAAGGATGGAATCACCCTGGCCCACGTCGATGGCGGTAATCTCAAGCTTGCCGCTTTCGGCTTTTGCTCTGGAGTGGTAAAGCGCCACTGTTACGCTTGAGACAAATAACGCTGAGACCCCGGCCCATGCGATTGCACGCCGCCGGCGAACAGCGAGCAGGGCCAGGACGATTCCAGCCGCCGCCAGAAGCACGAGCAGCGGAGCAGGATCGGGGACACGCCATTGCGAGACGTGGAAATCCGCGATCCAGCCAACGCAGGCGAGCGTCCAGCGCAGAGCAAGGGAGGCGATTCTGGCGGCAAGGTACGCGAAAGGCATGGAAATGTAGCTCAGAGCAATAGCGACAACGCCGGAGTTGAGCATGATTCCGGCCAAGGGGAGAACCAGGATATTGGCGGCAAGTCCAAGGATTGCTGCGCGATGAAAATACGCGCGCATGGGCAGTACCACTGCTGCCTGCGTGACGGCCGAGACTAATCCCAGCTCATAAAGCATCAATAGGCCGGAGGCAGCGCCGGTGACCAGTATTCGCGCGAGCCGCGGGCCAAAGAACTGCGCCAGCCTGCCCGCTACGAGCCGTAAATCCAGGCGAAACTGGGCGATTTTGGGGTCAACGCTGAGGTCGTAAGCGGTTGACTCAAGGTGCGCGAGCGCCTGTCGATAAGGATTGGACGTTCGCTCCAGCAGTGGCACGCTGATGCCAGTTATGCCCAAAAGAGCCAGAAAGGTCAGTTGAAAGCCGGGCTCAAATAAAGCCATGGGCGAAAGCGTGAGCACCACCAGAGCGGCAAAACCAGTTGCATTCAGTCCACTGCGGTCGCGATAGAGAAGACGCGCCACCAGAAATAGTGAAAGCATGAGCACCGCACGCATGATCGGCACACCCATGCCGGCAATGTAGGCATAAAGCACTGAGAGCGCGATGGTCATCAGCGAAGCTGGCCATTGCGGAAGGCGAAGCCGACGCGCCAGCCAGAAGATCGCAAACGCCAGCAGCGCCACATTCATGCCGGAGACCACCAGCAGGTGGTAAACGCCGGTCTGCTGGAATTCTTCGCGGACGTTGCGCAGGAGCAGTGAATCGTCGCCCATGATCATGGCGGAGAAAATGGCAGCGTCTTCTCGACTCCAGAAACCGCTCTGGTGAATATGCCGCAGGATGCTATTGCGCACGTCGCTGCGCCAGAACCCGAGCCGGCTGCCGGATGTACCCGGAATCACTTCAATCTCGTCAGCCTTCACTGAAGCCAGCGCGGTGATTCCGCGTCCGCGCAGGTAACCTTCGTAGTCGAACGCTCCCGGATTGCCGAAGTTGTGCGGTAGCTTCAGTCTTGCGAGCAGGTGGATACGCTCTCCGTATTTTAGAGTTGCACCCGGAGCGTCGTAAACCGTGGCACGTATCCCTACTGGCTGAAGAAACTTTATGCCATCCAGTTCGATGGATTCAGTTTCCATCTCAAACCGTTCTCGCGATTCGTCAATCGCCAGCAAGGCACCGTCATTCGTGACATGCGCAACAATTTCTACCTTGTTTTCTCCGGATGTCGCGAGACCTTCCCGAAAAAACTCTGACGGAGGAACAAACAGCCGAGGAGCCGGCGTGGCGATGCGCGCAAAACCCCCAGCGCACGCCAGCGCGAGCAAAGCTGCAACCTGCGCGGGACGCAAACTCTTGATCGCAACGGCGACAATCGTGCAAAGAGCCAGCGACACTGCTGCCCACCCCCAAAGCACGGGAGATATCTGCCAATGTGTCGAAAGCCAGATTCCGCATGCGAATGCTACGGCGGCAAGAGCGAGAGGGGTGCGGGGTTGGGCTTTCATCGGCAAGCGCTAAAGTTTGCCGAGAGACTATAAACCAGAGATCGATAACCCACAAAATATTCTGAAAAGAAAGAAGAGAGGTTTTACCCGCGAGCCAGCCGTACAACGCTTTCAATGTGGAAGGTCTGGGGAAAGAGATCAACCATGTGAACTTCTTCCACGTGGTAGCCGGTTTCCAGGAACAAGCGGGTATCGCGCGCCAACGTGGCAGGATCGCAGGAGACGTAAACGATTCTCTTCACGCGCAGAGCCGCCAAAAGTTGTGTTGTCTTTGCGCCCAGGCCCGCGCGCGGAGGGTCCACAACAACCAGTTCAGGCTGCATGTTCAGGCAGCGCGGCAGAAAGCCTTCCACCGGGCTCAGCACCGGAACAATATTCTTGACGGCATTCGCTTGGAGGTCGGCGGCAGAAGCGGGCGCTGATTCCACGGCAAAAACCTGGTCGAAACGCTTTGAAAGATGACCGGCAAACAGCCCGACACCGGCAAAAAGGTCCAGCGCGATCTTTCCGTGGAAGTCGCCGACAACGGTCTGTACTAATTCTTTAACCAGATAGCGGTTGACCTGGAAGAACGATCCTGCGCTCACGCGATAAGATTTCTCCCCCGCCTGATACGGCAGTGCGGTCTCGCCGACGGTGTATTTCGGCAGCTGGCCTCCGGCTTCGGCGCTTGCGCTCTCCGCAAAGAAGGCGATTCCCTTAATCTCCGGCGCTTTTGCCTGCAAGGCTGTAGCAAACTCGCGCATTTCCGGCGCATCCGGTGCAAGATAAATTTCCAGCACCATCTTGGCGTCAGCGTGGTCAGCAAAGAATTCAATCTCATTGATTCCGGCGGGTACTTTGCCGCCTTCGCCCATCTCCCACACATGAGCCAGTACGCGGTTGATGGCCGCGGAACTGATAGGGCACTGCTTCACCGGCAAGAGCTCATTCGTACCCATTTTGTAATAGCCGATGGCGAAATCCGGGGCGGTGCGTACTTTCAATCGCGAGCGATTGCGATAGCCCCACGGTTCGCCGGAATGCGTGATGATCTCGCCTTTCCACTCCAGCTTGCCGTTGCGCAACAGCGTTTCTTTCAGGATGGCACGCTTGTTTTCCAGTTGCGCCGTATAGCCCGCGTGTTGGTAATGGCAGCCGCCGCAGGTGCCAAAATATGGGCATGGCGCCGCAATCCTGTAAGGAGAAGGCTTGAGTATCTGGTCAACGGTGGCGCGGGCGAAGCTGCTTTTTTCCTGGACGATTGTCGCGCTTACCTCTTCCGCGGGCAGCACAAACGGCGTAAAGACCGTCTTTCCCTCAGGAAGCCGGGAAAGGCCGTCGCCGCCGTACACGAGTTTTTCGATTGTAAGGTTCACAGGTAAAAGAGGCTGAGCCGCGGAATCTTTGCTTTCTCAAACAGACGCTTGTGAATAAATTGCTTTTGCAATTGCTCAATCTGCACGCCGGGCATTTTGCTGCGGTACGGCGCAATTTCCCGGTCAGCTTCAGTACGCAGGGTGAACAACTCATTTTCAGGAGTGGTCATGGTCAGGGCGGCAAGAAGTTTTTCTTCCATTACGGTCAGCCGCCTCTCCAGGTCCTCCAATCGTAGATTCTTTACGGTAGCCAAGCTTGAGGCTAAGTCCGTTAGTGTAACAGCACACTCTTCCGCAACCAACGTTACCGCAGTGCTGGACTTAACCTGGCGCAGCTTTTCAGCATTCGCCACAAAATAGCGGGCTATCTCTTCATTTTGCAGGCCTGGATCGGCGCTGGCTTTCTCCTGTGGTGCGCCAACGGCCGCTTCTTTCATCTCTTCCGCCGCGGTGAGCACCGCCTGCGCGCACCAGGCTAGGCCGTTGATATTCTGCGTTTTCGATGGCCGCCGCTCATACTTGTCAAAGGCCTCGTCGATTCCACGCAGGACAGCTTCCAGCGGAACCCCAGCTTCTTTCCATGTGGTCATCAACGCCCAATCAAGCGTGGAAACAGTCAGAAACGTTCCCCGGCGTCTACAGAAGTGCTGTTCAATTTCGGTGTAGTAATTGAAGTAGTTGTCCACAGCGGGGACCGTCACGAAGCGGGCTTCTGTTTTTGCGCCGAGTTGTTGCGCTCCCATATGATGCGGAGTCCGTCGAGAGTGAGCAGATCGTCCACGTTCTTAATGTACTTTGAGTGGTCGCCAATCAGGCTGGCCAGGCCTCCGGTCGCCACGACTTTTGTATCCGGTCCCAGTTCGTTGATCAGGCGTTCAAGGATTCCATCCACCAATCCCAAGTAGCCAAAGAACAGGCCCGCCTGAATGCTGCCGACAGTATTGGTGCCAATGACTTTGGATGGCTTGCGAATATCCACCAGAGGGAGGCGCGCGGTGTGCTCATAGAGAGCGCGCGCTGAAATGCCGATGCCCGGCGAGATGACTCCGCCCAGATATTCTCCCTTGCGTGAAATCGCGTCAAAGGTGGTGGCTGTGCCCAGATCCACTACCACGCAAGGGCCGCCAAATTTTTCAAACGCCGCCACGCCGTTCACAATGCGGTCTGCGCCCACTTCCTGCGGATTCTCATAAAGCACCGGCATACCGGTCTTGATGCCGGGTTCCACGAATAACGGTTTGAGATGGAAATAACGCTCGCAAACTTCGCGCAGCGTTGAATCCATCGGTGGAACCACGGAAGAAACGATGATCCCGCGCACTTCAGCGGCTTCAACGTTTCCAATGGCAAACAGGTTGCGGAAGAGAACGCCGTATTCATCCACAGTGTGCGTCATTACGGTGGCCACGCGCCAATGTGCCATCAGCCGGGGGGCGGTAGTCTTGCCGGCAAAGCCCGCAGCAGTGTTCTCATAGACACCCAGCACCGTGTTGGTATTGCCTACGTCAAGAACCAGGAGCATCTTTCCTCCCAGGCCGGACGCTTCCGGAAATAACGATCCGCAGACCTTTGTCTGTACGAACGCGCAGAAAGCCACGAGGATCAAGGCCATCGGTTACACCGTTGTAACCGCCATCTTCATCCACATGGACAAGCTTGCCTTGAGCATAGGAAGAGCGCGACTCTACGCGCCGCATGATGGGCTCAAAGCGCAGCGCCGGAGTACGGATAGGGCTGCTCATGGCGCGAAGCAATGCACGATATTCGCGATCGAGCGCGCGGATCAGCGCCGCCGCCACATCCTTCCGGGAATATTCTCTGCCGCCTTCAATACACATGGAAGTGGCAGATTCCTTCAGGTCACCGGGGAAACTCTTCTGGTTTACATTCACGCCAATGCCGATCACGGCATGATGCACCTTGTTTCCTTCAGAACTCATTTCCGTAAGGATACCGGCAAATTTTTTGTCGTTGATCAGTAGGTCATTGGGCCAGCGAATATCTGCGGCCAGGCCGCTTGTCTCCCTCACGGCGTCCTGAACGGCAACGCCCGCAATGAGCGAAAGCCACAGCGCTTCTGACGGAGTCATGGGCGGACGCAACAAGAATGAACAATAGATGCCGGTACCGCGTTCAGAGTGCCAGGTATGGGCACTGCGTCCACGTCCGGCGGTCTGTTCTTCAGCCAGAAAAACAGCGCCTTCCGGAGTTTCATCAGGGTGCTGGCTGGCCAGCGCCGCTCCACGCAACGCAATTGAGTTGGTGGAATCGGCCTGTACGCAGTGATGAATATTGCCGGAAAAGATGGTGTTGCGCACCAAAGGCGCAAGCAACTCCGGCAATAGGTACTCCGGGGACGTCACAATATTTATTTCCCTGCAGCCGGGGGCGGCGCCATATGCGCTTCAACGTTGAGATCGATTTTTATATCGTTGCCGACCATTCCGGGCGCTTTGGACACGCCAAAGTCCTGGCGATTCACGGTCAAGCTGGCGTGCGCGCCCATCACTTTCCCCATCTTGCCGGCGTCAACGGGTCCCTTCAATTCGAACGGCAGGTCCACGTCCTTGGAAACGCCTTTGATGGTGAGCGTGCCGTGGGCCACGTAATCGTTGCCCTTCTTTTCAATCGACTTGCTTTGGAAGGTGATGTCCGGAAATTTCTCCGCGTCAAAGAAACCGGGCGAGCGCAGGTCATTGTCCCGCGACGTATTGTCAGTATTAACGCTCGCAGTCTTGATGTCTACGTTCACAGAAGATTTGGTAACGTCCTTCTCGTCATAAAGGACCTTTCCCTCAAACGTAGTGAATCGGCCATTCACGGTGCTGACCATCAGGTGAGTTACAGCAAAATTTACCGACGAATGGTTGGGGTCAATTTTGTATTCATCGGCGGCGAGAGCAGAACCGCAAACGGCGATCACCGCCAACAGCAATCCCAGGATTTTACGCATAGAGTGAAAAGTTCTCCTTTTTGAGACTTACTTCTCGCAGGTATAGAGCTTGCCTATAATACCGAATCTCTGCCGCGAACTCCCGCGCAAGCTCTATCTTGTTGATATAGCTGGGAATCTTGCTTCTGGAGCGGTCTGGAACTTCGTTGACGATCATAAAGACACTCCAGTCCACAGCCTTGGCTTGCGGGGTAGTGCAGTTTACTACTTTAACATCCAGACGCGCGCGCTATTTATGCCGGAACGATCCGCATGCTCAGGTCCACAGCCTGCGGCGAATGAGTAAGGGCGCCAATTGAAATGTAATCCACGCCGGTTTCGGCGTACTCGCGAACATTTTCGAGTCGAATGCCGCCAGAAGCTTCTACCGGAACCTGCCGCGAATGGGCCGCGACGCGCTGCACCGCCTGGCGAACATCTTCCACCTTCATATTGTCCAGCAGAATGCTCTCCGCTCCGTTAGCCAAAGCTTCATCCAGTTCGGCCAGCGATCGTACCTCGATTTCAATAGGCTGCTCCTCGCGGCGGTTGCGCAGCGCCTTCTGCAAGGCCACAGCCACGCCTCCAGCCAGAGCGATGTGGTTATTTTTTATGAGCATGCCGTCAGAGAGATCAAGCCGATGGTTCTGGCC
>JBAVUZ010000491.1:0-2599 GCA_049697035.1 Candidatus Angelobacter sp.
AGAATAAAAGAAGTGCGAAATTGGTTCCATGTTGGTGGTTGAGCGTAACCAAGCATTCTAAACGGGGATTGATGTTTTTACAGAACATGTGGCCGCCGCGTCGTTTGTGCCATTGGCATGTTGCGCACGGGGTAGATATTATGGCGGTCGATCGGGACTTATATGGCAAAACGCTCTGCTGAAGATCCGCGCCTCGCCCGTCTAACCGAGATCGCGCTCAAGCTTCCGGAAACCACCTGCAAGATCTATGGATCGCACGCCCAGTTCCTGATCAGAAAAAAGACCTTCGCCTACTTTCTGGACAACCATCACGGCGATGGCATTGTTTCGATCAGCGGTAAGGTGTTGCCCGGCGACAATAAGGCCCTGGCAGAGGCCCAGCCCAAAAGATTTTATCTGCCGGCTTACATTGGATCGAGAGGCTGGGTTGCGTTGCGGCTGGACGTGGGCAAAGTGGATTGGAGTGAAGTGGAGGAACTTCTAAAGGGAAGTCATGCTCTGCTTGCGCCCAGGAAATTAGCGGAGCAGGTGAAATCCGACGACTAAACTCCGGGCAGGTGATTACGCGCCAATGGCTGATCGAACGGAACATCGCGTGCCTTGACAGAGCTATTCTGCAAACTTTAGACTCCGTTGCTCACGATTCAAGTGATCGTCAGCGACATTGTCTTCGCAACCAGCAGTATGAATCCCGGAGCCCTTATCGAATGGATGCCGTTACGAAAATTCGGTCGCACGCAAGAACGAGAGGAGCAAGGAACCATGTCATTACGCACAACCAAAATCTTGTCAGTCCTGGCGCTGGCTGTTTGCGCGTTGGGAATGGAGGCCCAGATGTTGCCTAATCCCTACGGACCACCCATCACCGTGGAAAATGCAAAGAAAGCCGCGGCCGCGGCGCTGGCGGAAGCCGTGAAAAACCATTGGGTAATGGCTGTCGCCGTTGTCGATCCCAACGGCACGCTTGTTTATTACGAGAAAACCGACAACACGCAGATCGGCAGCGCCAACGTTTCCATTAACAAAGCGCGTTCAGCGGCTTTGTATAAACGCCCGACCAAGGCATTTCAGGATGCGCTGGCCAGCGGCGGCGCCGGGGTGCGCGTGATGGCACTGGAAGGCGCGGTGCCGGTGGAAGGCGGAGTGCCGATTCTTTTGGACGGCAAGATTATCGGCGCGATTGGCGTTTCCGGAGCCAACAGTGACCAGGACGGCCAGTGCGCGGTGGCTGGAGCAGCCGCGATTAAGTAGCGTTGAACAAGCAATGGCCTGCTACCACGTGGGTTGGATGGCAGGCCGCTTTGTTAAATGCATGTTAAAGCTGCGACCGGGCTCTTAAGCGCATCCAGCTGCTTGCAACCTGAGCTGCTGGATTCACATCTCAGCCAGTACCCCTGGGTGAGAGTGTGCCATGGTTCGCGCAAAAGCTTCGTCAGTAGTTCTGCAGGATGTCCTGAAGATTTCTTTCGTTTTCATAGTTGTTTTTCTGATCGGCTGCGGCGGTGGAGCTGTTACTCCGCCTCCCGTCAACAACGGTCCATCACAGGCAGTGATCGCGTTTGCGTCCGGCTCCAGCACGATCGTGCAGGGGCAAAGCACCACGCTTACGTGGAGAGCCACGAACGCTGTTTCATTTTCCATTTCGCCCTCTGTGGCTTCAGGAACGCTGCCGCTGACGGGATCAGCCACAGTTTCGCCGTCGCAGACGACAACGTATGTCGCCACGGCCATGGACGCGAACGGGAAGGCAGCAACTTCTTCCGTCATGGTAACGGTGGTGCCGCAGGGTTCCGCGCCTACGATGACTCTGAGCGTTTCTCCCGGTGTTGTGGCTGCCGGACAGACAGCAAATCTCACGTGGACAAGCACCAATGCCATATCAGTTGCCATTACGCCGGCGGTTTTAGGTGACGATGTTGCCTCGGTTGCGCTTTCCGGCACAGCCGCAGTTTCGCCCACGGCCAGCACTACTTATACGGCGGCAGCCACAGGCGCTGGAGGGGTTACGGCAACGGCCGTTGCCACCGTAAATCTTCTGGGAGTAACGCTGGTTGCCAGCCCAACAACGGTTGGTCCCGGACAGACCGCCAGCTTGACGTGGACGAGCGCGAATGCAGCTTCAGTGAGCATTGATCAGGGAATCGGCACAGTAAGTTCTGGTGGAAGCTTGAGCGTCTCGCCCGCGGCGACGACCATTTATACGATCACAGCCACCAATGGAACGGCCACTGCTACGGCCACGGCGACAGTCAATGCGCCTCTGGCTGTGACTTTGAAAGCGAGTCCTGCGAACATCGCGCCGGGAAGCCAGTCAACTTTGACGTGGGCGTCGACGGGCGCTGCATCAACCCCTGGTTCTTTAAGCATCGATCAGGGAGTGGGCGCAGTGAACGGCCCCAGCGGCAGCGTCGCTGTTTCGCCCACGGCGAACACCACTTACACAATCACCGCCACGGACGCTCAAGGCCATACATCCACGTCTGCGGCCACGGTAAACGTTGTAACCAACAGTGGCTTGCAAGGCATTAAGCACATCATCGTGCTGCTGCAGGAGAACCGTTCATTCGATAGCTACTTCAGCGCGCTTGGGGCCTATGCT
>JBAVUZ010000492.1:0-6808 GCA_049697035.1 Candidatus Angelobacter sp.
CGCCGTGCTGAACGCAGTTTCGCGCAAAGGATAATTCTTCGATTCGAGACAAATCCACACCTGCCTGTGTCCAATCAATTCCGCATCCGTCCTTGAACCACTCTTGGTAATTCTCAAACCAGTTGCCACCTTTTGCTGGTTGGCTTTTTGGATATTCCCGATGTTCCTGAATAGTATTGACAAGAAATTCTCTCAAGCTGCGTTGCAGAAGATTCAAACACAGTTGCTCTTGCACCCGCAAACCCTCCGTTGCATCCATCCATTCATCTAGGAACGGCGGGGCGCCGTCAGGTTCGCCGTCCCAGACCGGTACATACGGGTCTTCTTGCGCTTCAATTTTGCGGCGAATCTCACGGAATGATTGAGTAGTCGTCTCATAAAACCCATGAAGGAATTTCAGCTTTTGCTCAAGGAATGCAAAGTTACTCATCTTCTTAACGCCCCTGCTAAACGTACTCTGCTCCCTGGTGCGAGGGCTGTCAAGACCGCCGGACTACACGGTTCTTGCGAGCGGCAGTAAATGTATCCCCTGACGTCCGCCTTTTGACGGCTCATCTTTGCTGCACACGGGCCTGCGGCGCAAGGAAGAGGTCTTTCAGCCCTCTTTACAGCACGACTTCGCAGCCCGAAGCGCGTAGGGAATACTGAATTGAGCCCACCCTTTCACAAACAGCGCGAAAGCAAACAAAACTATCGATCACCGGCGCCTTCAGAGTTCGCGAGAAACAGTTCGACATGTCCACAACTGTTGCAAAAAAAATGTCGAGCCCTGACAACGCCTATTTGGTCCCCTTGCGGACCAGACGTTCGTAAATCCAGAAATGGTCGTGGCAAAGAATCATCGATCTGATAAAAACCTTTGCCGCATATCCGGCAAGGGCGAGGGATGTTTCTCGCGAGCGGATATCCGCCCCTATTGATAATCGCTAGGTGGCCATCCACAATTTCGAGCAACTCCTGAGCTGATCGCAGACAATCAGCGGGATCTTGGACAAGGCACTTCTCGAGGATTGAATTTACAACGTGCATAAGGGGGTCGCCCTTGAATTGGACAGTGAGATTGTATTCGGGTCTTTGCGGCGAATTGTAGTACTCGCGCAGCAATCGTAAACGCCCGGACACCATACACCAGAGAAACTTGCCCAGCATGTAAACATCAAAGTTGGGCTGTACGTCCTCCAATCGCTGATCCTCGGCCCAAGGTGGCATGTATTCCCATGGTCCAACTGGTTCGCCAGTGCGGGTTACTCGTTGTGTATGTTCCAGCGAATAAACAATTCCAAAGTCACCCAAGACCAACTGATCGTCATTTCCAAGAAACACATTTGCAGGCTTAATATCCCTGTGAACGACGCTGATTCCATTTGCCTCAGGATGATGCAGTGAAGCGACAACGGCCACCAATGAACGAAATGCCTTGAGCGCATGGGCCGCATTGCCTTTGTATGTAAGGGGATGGTCTGCCAATGTGCCGTTTGGATGATATTCGGTGACTATCCATCGCTGGCTGAGATTTGAATCGAGCATTTTTAGTAGGCCCGGGTTGTCATTCCCCTGCATCACAGAGATTTCAATTCGGAGACGTTCTAGAACTTGCTTCTCCCCCTCCGGCCCTGGGTTACGAAGCTTAGTGAAGGATTTGAGAGCTCCGAGTTCAGACGGAAGCTCTAGGCGCTCATGCTCGGTGATTGCTTCAGACAAGAGTTGGGCAGCTTCGTCTGCTGGAAGCCTAGTAATCATGGATTGTCGTGTTGCTGGCAAAGCGAGCGCTTGCTTAATCTTCTCGATGCATTGAGCACGCTGCTTCTGCCGCTCTGGGTTACGCACAAGGAACACTTCGCTTTGGCCTCCTCCGCCTAAAGGCTTGATTACCTCCCAATCCCCGTAAATTGGCATGCTTCTATTTCCTCCTCAAATTTCTTTAGCCAGCTGCCTAACCTCACCTCTTTGCGGAAAGGTGGGTTTCGATACATCATATCCTTAAACTTTTCAGCTCACGAGAACCTATCAGCGCACGACTTGAGCGCTTTGCCGAGATGAGCGCAGCGAGATCGAGGGCAGCGAAGCGAGGGCCGTAAAGATGACTGAAAATGATCCCACCTTGCGCCGCAGGCCCGCGCCTTACCCATTCACGCCAAAAGCGGGCGTGAACGGGGCCCTTCCTTACCCATTCACGCCAGAAGCGGGCGCGAACGGGGCCCTTGCAGTCTGCTCCCAGCAGGCCCGGTTTTGGCTTGCTGGGACGAAAAGCAGCAGAGCGCGCACAAAAATTCCTGTGCCGCACCCTTCCGACTGCGCTCAGGGCAGGCTCTACGGCGCTCAATTCTCTTTCTCACGCTTTCCCGCGACTGAGAATCACAAGCAACTGTGATTGATATCACTGCGCTCTGGGGCCGCTGCTTGCTAACGTTTGGCGTAAGTGGTTCCTCGCGGCGGGCGGGGAAGAAGTGAGATCGATATGTCAAATCACAGTGTGCGCGCTTTCAAGCCTGTTTTTGTGGCCCTCCTTTTCGTCATCGTTGTGTCCTCGGCGATTTATCTTTCGTCCCAGGTGTCCGATGTCCAGGTAAATACCGTGGCGTTGAAGCTGTTCCGTCCGCTTCCCTCTGTTATGGATTCGCCTGACAATCCTGTCACCGAGGCAAAGGTAAAGCTTGGCAGGATGTTGTACTACGAAAAGCGCTTGTCAGCAGATCAGGGTATTTCGTGCAATACGTGCCATGCGCTGGATGCGTACGGTGCGGAGCCAGAACCAGTTTCAACCGGTCATAAAGGCCAGAAAGGCAATCGCAACGCTCCCACGGTTTATAACGCGGCGGGGCACTTTGTGCAGTTCTGGGATGGTCGCGCACCGGACGTTGAAGAGCAGGCCAAGGGCCCGGTCTTGAACCCGGCTGAGATGGCAATGCCTTCCGATGCTGCTGCCGTCAGGACTCTGGAATCAATGCCGGAGTATGTGGCGTTGTTCCGGCAAGCGTTTCCGAAGGAGAAGGCCCCCGTCACTTTCAATAACATGGCACTCGCCATTGGCGCATTCGAACGTGGCCTTGTCACTCCATCACGATGGGACCGTTTTTTGACTGGAGACAGTTCCGCTCTTACCAGGGCTGAAAAGGAAGGCTTCAACAAGTTCGTGGATGCAGGCTGCGCCTCATGCCACAACGGCGCATACGTTGGCGGTAACAGTTTTCAGAAACTGGGGATTGTTCAACCATGGCCGAGTGAGTCTGACTCGGGACGCCAGAAGGTAACGAAGCTGGAGGCCGATAAATTGGTCTTCAAGGTGCCTTCGCTGCGAAACGTCACAAAAACTGCACCGTATTTCCATGACGGATCGGTTCCTACGCTTGAGGAGGCAATTCGGCGCATGTCTGTGCATCAGCGTGGAAGCCATCTCTCAGACGCAGACGTGAAATCAATTGTGACCTGGTTTGGCGCCCTGACCGGCCAAATTCCGCTCGATTACATCAAACCGCCCGCATTGCCAAAGAGCAATCCCGGGGCGGCGGCGGTTCCTGGCAAGTAGATCCTGCGCTGATCAAGGGCTTGTGAAGTGCGGCGGCGGCTCGTGTCTAAACACCTCGTTTGTCTTCGCTGATACAAGTAGTGGGTCAAGTTTTCCAAACTGATCCACTACCTTGCTATCCTAGAAGCGTTCGTTGATCGCCATTCACCACTTCGCAAAGGGACCCATGGCCGCACTGATTGATGCCATTGACATCAAGCGCAAAATGTTTTTCGAACTGGACGGCACGCCCTTCCACTGCCTTGACGTTGAAGTAAACACGCCAACCGCCCGTGGCGGGCAGACGCTGGTCCGCATAAAGATGCGTAACCTGCTGACCCGCGCCGTCTTTGACAAAACGTTCAAGGCCAGCGACAAGTTCAAGGAACCCGACCTGGAAATGGTCCCGGCGTCGTTCTTATATAAGGATGCGGACGGTTACTACTTTATGGACCAGGAGAGCTTTGAGACCCTGACGCTGCGGCAGGAGATGATTGGCGACGCGCAGGATTTTCTTGGCGAAGGCCTGATCATCCAGGTGCACAAGTTCAACGGCAATCCCATTGGCCTGCAACTGCCTCCGCACGTAGAGTTGACGATTGCGCAGACGGAGCCCGGCGTGCGCGGGGATTCTTCCGGCGGCAACGTGACCAAACCCGCGACGCTGGAAACCGGCCTGGAAATCCGCGTGCCTCTTTTTATTAAAGAGGGTGAGAAAGTCAAGGTGTCCACGGAGACGCGGGAGTTTGTGGCCAGGGCGTGAGGGCGAACTGAATCGCCGTGGTCGCCGTCATCGCGCAGGATCGGGAAGACCCAAAATCTCACCACTGATTCACACGGATGACACTGATCGGAAATCGGATAATCGGAGGAAACCAAGACCTCTAACCGCAAAGGACACGAAGTAACACAAAAGACTGTAGCATTCTCCAAGATTCCGACCCACGTTCATACGAGCAAATCCGCGGTAAAGCGTTTTGCTATGCTTCCTGTGAGATGGCCTTTAAGCGCCCCAAAGAGATCGTCGACGAGAACGCGCTCTATGAATATGCCGTTCGCTCGCTGGGGCGACGCATGCGTACCGTCGCCGAGTTGAAGCGGCTGATGCGCCAGCGCGTCCCCAAAGATGAACGAGGCCATCTGCTGGTGGAGATGGTGATCCTGCGGTTGAAAGACCAGAAGTACCTGAACGATACGAGCTATGCCGCCGCTTACTCCAGCTTTCGCCGCGACAATGAGAAGTTCGGTCGCCGCCGCGTGATCACTGACCTGAAAGTGAAAGGCGTTCACGCGGACGTGATCGAAAAAGTAGTGGATGAAGCTTACGCCGCCGTGAATGAAGAAGAGCTGGCGCGTGCTTATCTGAAGCGCAAGCGGCTGAAGAAACCAGCGAACGACAAAGAAGCTGCGCGGATCTTTCGCGGGCTGGTGCGAGCCGGATTTGGCGTGGGCGTAGCGATCAAGGTTTTGAAAAACTGGCACGTCGACGATGAATTGCTGACGGCGCTGGAGGAAGAAACAGAAGAACCGTAAGATCCTTGCGAGCTTACGCGGTGCGTATCGCGGGCAAGGCAAGGTTCGGCTCAGGTGAAAGCCGCTCCACGGTTTCTTCCATCACGATATCAAAATCATGCCCGCACCTGGGGCAGATGATCTGCTGATGTCCTGTTGATGGGTTGGCGGTTTTGCGCACCGGAAATGAATCCCCGCGAGGGCATTTAACAAAAGTGATATCTCCGGCCATCGTCAATCTCCTGATCAGGCAGCGGCGTTACGGAACCAACCTGACTGTGATCCACGATAGAAGGCTGAGGATTGCGCCAACAAGTTACTGAGGTTGCATTACTGTTACATCCTGGGAACGCCCCCGTTTCAGGTGCAGCCGCAGGACGATGCATCGCCAACTAGTTACGCGGAAATACGCTGGTTTGCTCGCGCACCAAAACGGGGCAACAGAGAGAGCTGATGTCACCACTTGTGGTGCATCGGCGTTCAAGAGTTTTGCAGGCGCTAGGGCTTTGCCGGCGCTGCGGAAGCCACGACCACTTTGGCGTTGGTAGTCCCAATCAGTCCTGTGCGGCTGTCACGCACGCCAAGCCGAAGGTAATAGTTGCCCGGCTCAAGATCGATGGATTGCTGGCACGGAAACGTATCCTGCATCACCTGGGAAAAGGTGTCTGGCTTCAAGGCGGCTTTTACGGTTGTAAGTTCGCCGCGCACCAGCTTGCCTTTGGCGGAAAACGCCTGCACGGTGCATTCCAGCGCGGCATGCTGCAGGCCGTCCGGCAGGCGCTCAAAGCTAATGGCGTGGGGATCGACGCCAAAATTTACGCGCACGGTTTTAGGCGCAGCTTCCGCCGGCGGCATTACCAGCGCATTAAATGGCAAGCCAGTAGCGATTGGCGAATCTGGGCTCAGCGCCAGCGCAAAAGCGGAATCCTGCTGTTTCTGGTTTTTCTCTGCAAATAATGTCGGATCGAACGCGTAATAGCCCAGCCGATAACGCAGCTTCACGCCAGACCGATTCACCTTGACGTGGATCTTGCGAAACTTGCCATTCCAGTTTTTGTTTTCCGGGTAGTAGGCCAGAGTGTAATAGGTTGATCCATCTTCAATGCTCTTGCGGATCGCTGCGTCAATGCCATTGGTGTTGTAGAACGCGCGTCCGCCGGTGCGGTCAGCCATTTCCTGCATGGCGCCGTGCACGCTTTGCAGCAGTGCGGACTCATTGCTGATGGCCGTAGCCATCCTGCCGGGGCGTGACATAGAGCGGCCAAACCTGTCGCGGCCGGAATTGGATGCGTCAAACATTGAAGACGGCACCAGTCCCCGCGCGTCAATGGGATACATGGCAATCTGGGCATCAATCAGTGAATCGGCGGCCTCGGCAATCTGCGGGCCGTAGTTCCGCGTTCCGGCAAAAACATCTCCAGTAAGCTCCATGTTCGGATCAATGCTGAGCGGAAAAGCTTCCGATATCCAGATCAGGTTCTTGCGGCCGGGATAGCCGGACAGGGCCCGTGCAATCGAAGTAAGCGCGTTCAGCGTGTAGGTCAATCGCAAGTCGGTCTGGAAGGCGACCCGTTCCTGTTCGAAGCTTTGCATGGCGCCGAGCATTTGCGCCGGCATCATGCCGGAATCAGCAAAACCCGCGGGCAGAAGCTCCACGTCCGGGCCGCCTGCGGGATTATCCTGCAATGGCGACACGATGGTCTTAATGTCCCTTGCAACTTTCTTCAACAATGCAGGATCATCGGTAAAGTCCTGCAATAGCCTCAGCTTGGTGCTCAGCATGTAAACCGC
>JBAVUZ010000493.1:0-8481 GCA_049697035.1 Candidatus Angelobacter sp.
GAAGAGGGCGGCGTAAAATTTCCCGGCGTGATCGAGAACTATCATGACGGCAAAAAGCTGGCAGAATTCACGGTCGAGCAGATTAAGGTCAATCGCCGGTTGAAGGCAGCCGATCTGGCACAAAAGCCCACTGACTTGAATCCGGTGATGTGTCGCTAACGTAGCGAAAGATCGCTAACGGCTCAACGCCGCAACAGTTGCCGGCCTTGTCACCGCCGCCTGCTGCTTCAGCGTCTCACCCGGTTTCGATTCAACCAGCTTCATATACTCCGTCAGCGTCACAAACCGATAGCCACGTGCCTTCAGCTCGGTGATCAGCCGCGGCATGATGGCCGCCGTGGTTGAAAGCTCATGGAAAGCCAGAATGTGCGTGAACGTTCCTTTTTTCTCGCGCTGCTCTATCTGCTGTAAAACTGCGTCCGGCAAAGACGGCCTAGGGCATCCCACGGCTTTGCCCGCGCATAGGTAGTCGAGCGAGTTCACGTCGCGTAACGCGATGGGATTCTCCGACGAAATGGTCAGCACGCGATAGCCTTGTTTCTGCAGGTCCCGCCGCGCGTCATCTGTCAGAATCCAGTCTGGAGGACGGACATACTTAGGCTGCGTGCCGGTCACCGCTTTGATGGCCTGGGCTCCGCGGTCCACGTCATGCATCACCCACTGCTCGCCGTTTTTCTTCTCCGCCGTGCGCAGTTCCAGGTGGCTGTAAGTGTGGTCTTCCAGCTCGTGCCCGCGACGGATCAATTGCTCAGCTGCGTCAAGGCAGCTAACGCCGATGTCTTCTTCATGCCGGGGTTCGCCCCACGTCTTGGGAGTAAGCCGCCAGCCGACCACAAAAAATGTCGCCTTTACGCCGTTCTGGTCAAGGATATCCACCAGGCCCGGCCCAGGATGCACCGTCTTGCTGCCGAACAGGACATAGGGGCGCGGACCATCGTCAAAGGTAAGCGCGATCAGCTTGTCAGCCGGAGAAACAGAAGTAATCCTCGCGACCGGGCGGGCCGTCGCCAACGAAGTCGAGTTGGCATTGGCGCGGCTCGCAACCGTGCTGCTGGCAGCAGTTGACGAATTACCGGTAGTAGTCCCGACGCTCAGAGAGTGCGTGCCACCGCATGCGCTGAGCACAGCAAGAGCGGCAATTGGGAAAAAGAACCTGACAAAGCGCATCAAAAGATCACCCCTGGCCGGCCGGGTTTATTCCCGGAAACGGTTCAAACTCCAAAATTTTTGCGGGGAGACGGATGACACACGAAGTGGCAATGGCAGATCGTTAACTCATTTTTATCACGGGAAAAGTCAGTTAGTTAGAGTCCGAAGGTCGGTGACGAAAGTAATTACGCGCAGGCTGAATGCAAGGAGTCAAATGGAACCATCGGATTCCAGCTCAGACTAAAGATCAAGTCGAACTGCCGCGTAGCGAAAATTATGCGCTCTTAAATCAGCGCCAATCGGCACTGATCCGCGGTGAACCCCGATTCGCGGAACTGGTCGTCTTCCGCATCCGTAGCACATGGTGAGGAGCCACCATGTTCAACCAGCTTCTTCCACAGCGCATTGACAACACTTATCGCGGGCACAAGCTTGCGCTCTGGCTCTTTGGGCTGATCGTGCTGATGAAAACTGCCATGAGCGTAAACTCGATTTTTCTCGGCCACAAAATCGCCACTTCAGCCGACGGAATTCCCCTGGACACATTTCCGCCCGCCGCCGCCGCGACGATCATTTCCATGTTCGCCATCTGGGGGCTGGCCCATTTGATGATCTGCCTGCTCTGCACGCTGGTTTTGTTCCGATATCGCGCCATGGTTCCGCTGATGTTTGCGTTCCTGCTGCTGGAACATCTGGGCAGAAAGTTGGTCCTTCACTTCCTGTCCGTTGCAAGGTCAGGAGCGGCGCCGGGAAGTTACGTCAACCTAATATTGCTGGCCGCGATGATCGCCGGCCTTGTGCTCTCACTGTGGAGCAGAAACGCCGTGCTCCCTGCTCCGGAAGATACCGCGAACCTCCGTACCACCTCATAGCTGCCGCTGGTGGATCGGTAGCGTTCATTTTTCCAACAAACCTTTTGTTTGTAATCAGATGCATGATTCCTAAAAATACTATTGACATACATGGTGTTATAGTTAACTATAACACTGTATGGCGGTTCAGCCGCTTTGAAGGAGATTCAAGATGAAATCGCTTCGCATTACGCTTCCCGTTGTTCTCATGTCGACCCTTCTGCTGTCCATATCCACCGTCGCCTTTGCCCAGGCAGACGCGCACAAGCATGCTGCTACACAATCCGACGCGCCAAAATCTGACGCACAAAAATCTTTTGATCAACTTAAAACTCTCGCCGGTACCTGGCAGGCGTCAGTCACCACAGATCCGCCGATGAAAGATATGGGTAATGGTGAAAAGACAGACGTCTCACTGCGCGTGACCTCCCGCGGCAACGCGCTCGTGCATGAGATGGGCGAGCTTGCCGGGAAAGATCCCACCAAGTACGACCATCCAGTTACCATGTTTTATCTGGATAATGACCGCCTGATCCTCACGCATTATTGTGACGCCGGAAACCGGCCCCGCATGGCGGCTCGGACGTCGCCGGACGGGAAGACCCTGGAATTCGATTTTCTTGACGTCGCCGGCAACACGCAGTACGGCCATATGGAACACGCGGTCTTCACTTTTATTGACGCGAACCATCACACCGAGGACTGGACCTTTAAGATGAAGGGCGACAAGTTGATGCACGCCCACATGGATTTGCAGCGCGTGAATCAACAAACGGCCGCCCGATAGAGGTAACTGGAAAACCTGATGGACCGTGAATGGAATGACAGCCAGCCGATTTATCACCAGCTGCGAGACCGCGTCGTCGCAATGATTCTCGACGGCGTCCTCAAGGAAGGCGATCCGCTGCCCTCGGTGCGCACCGTCGCCGCCGAATATCGCGTCAATCCTCTCACGGTCCTCAAGGGCTATCAGCAACTGGTGGATGATGGCCTGGTTGAAACCCGGCGCGGCCTGGGAATGTTCGTGAATCCGGGCGCGCGAGAGTTATTGCTGCAGGGCGAGCGGCAGAAATTTCTGACCGAAGACTGGCCCCGGATTCACGCCAACATTCAACGGCTTGGCCTGAACGCGGAAGAACTACTGAATGGCGCCGGCGCAACCCGCGCGTCTTCTGAGGTCGCACCTCAGGATTCCGCGCCGCCGAAATCCGCCGATTTAAAAAACCTCGAGTCGAATCCGCTTAAAAAAGAGGAGCGCTGACGCTATGGCATGCATAGAAGCACGCGGTCTCCGCAAATCATTTGGCGCCACCATAGCGCTGGATGGCATCAATTTCCGCGTGGAAGAGGGCCGCATCCTGGGCATCATCGGGCCTAACGGCGCCGGGAAAACTACCGCGCTCAACGCAATTCTGGGCCTCACTCCATATCAGGGCGAGCTGCGGGTGCTGGGGCGTAATCCATGGACCGAGCGCGACGACCTCACGCGCGACGTCTGCTTCATCGCCGATGTGGCCGTGCTGCCGCGCTGGATCAAGGTTTCCCAGGCGCTCGACTATGTTGCGGGCGTGCATCCACGCTTTGACCGTGCCAAGGCTGAAGCGTTTCTTGCCAAAACCACCATCAAGCCCACCAGCAAGGTCAAGCACCTGTCCAAGGGCATGGTGGCTCAACTGCATCTTGCGCTGGTAATGGCCATCGACGCGAAACTGCTGGTGCTGGACGAGCCCACACTCGGCCTCGACATTCTCTATCGCAAACAATTTTACGACTCACTGCTCAATGATTACTTCGACCGCAACCGCACCATTGTGGTCACTACGCACCAGGTGGATGAGCTCCAGAATCTCCTAACCGATCTTATGTTTATGGATCGCGGCCGCATTGTGCTGGATTGCAGCATGGAAGAAATCGAGTCGCGCTACGTGGAAGTCATGGTGAATCCCGCGCAGCTTGCAGCAGCGCGTGCGCTCAAGCCGATTCATGAGCGAGAGACGCTTGGTCGCAGCGTGATGCTGTTTGATCGTGTCGATCGCCCGCAACTTGCCGCTCTGGGCGAAGCGCGCACGCCCGGCATCGCTGACTTATTCGTTGCCGTGATGGGCAATCATGCAGGCCAGCCGAAAGGAGCCGCTGTATGAACACTCCAAACATCGCCATGCCAGAACCTTCACGCAGCTCTGAGGCAAGCGCTCCCAAGACGATCTCTTATGCCCAGGTCTTTTACTGGTCTGTGCGACGTGAGTTCTGGGAGAACCGCATGATTTATATCGCGCCGCTCGCCGCAGCCGTCGTCTTCCTGATCGCTCTCCTAATCAATTTGATTACTCTGCGGTACCGCATGCACGGCAGCACGTGGGCCATCAACCTGCGGGACCTGCAAAAGCCGTTCGCCTTGCCCCACGAATTATCAGCGGCCCTGATCATGGGAATCGCTCTTGTCGTGGGAATCTTTTACTCGCTGGACGCGCTCTACGGCGAGCGCCGTGATCGCAGCATCCTTTTCTGGAAATCGATGCCGGTCTCCGATCTCACCACAGTTCTTTCCAAGTTGGCGATTCCGCTGTTGATTATCCCAGTGCTCTCTTTTGCCATCGCCCTGGTCACTCAGTTCATCATGCTGCTGCTGGCCAGTACGGTCCTGGTGGGAAGCGGCGCAAACATCGCCGCACTATGGACACAACAGTCTCTCTTTCGTTCCTCGCTCGAGCTCTTTTACCACATGCTCACCGTTCACGGACTCTGGTATGCGCCTCTTTACGCCTGGCTGCTGCTGGTTTCTGCCACGGCGCCGCGGGCGCCATTTGTATGGGCCGTCTTGCCGCCCTTCGTGATCTGGGGCGTGGAAAAGATGGCCTTCAGTACCTCGCATTTTCTGTCGCTGCTAACGGTGCGCCTGACGGGGCCGACGGATCCGGAGATGCCCAGGAATGCGGATTTAATGAGCACGCTTATTCCGCACCATTTCTTTGATCAGCCGGGACTCTGGGCCGGACTGGCGGTTGCTGCTGTCTTTCTTGCCATAGCCGTACGACTGCGCCGCTCTCGCGGGCCGATCTAATTTGGTGTGTGGACTGGTCTCATGGCTGGCGTAGACAAGCGCAGTGTCGGCCGAAACACTGGAGTCCGCAATGGGCCAGTCCCGTAGTGCAGGCATTCGAGCTCACTGCGTGCGAGAATTAAAGATCACGACCAAAATATCTTTGTTCAAACAATACAAAATGGCAATCTACGCTGTTGACGAGTCACAAAGCAAAGCCGCCAGAGTAGCTGGCATCCTTTACCTATCCACGATTGTTACCGCGAACCTTACGGAGTTCTATGTCCGTCATCAACTGATGGTGCACGGCGATGCCTGGCAGACCATCAGGAATATTGCTGCACATGAGCAGCTCTTTCGACTTGGCATTGCCAGCGATCTGCTCATGTTGGCCCGGAAGCATTGTGCTGGTAGTGGCTTTGTACGTCATCCTCAAGCCCGTCAACAGGAATCTTGCTTTGGTGGCAATGTTTTGGTGGCTGGTGGAATGCTCCGTAGCTGCGGCCACACTTGGAATCGATTTCGCAGCAGTGCACTCTCTAACCGGCTCCAAGCCCTTGCCGGCCCTGAACGCGGAGCAGTTGCAATCGCTGGCACGATTGTTGATCAGCCTGGATGCAGGCGGAAATCGGGTTGCCGCTTTGTTTTTCGGACTCGGCTCGACCTTGTTCTGTTATCTCTGGTTCAAGTCGCGGTATATTCCTCGGCTGTTGGCAGCCTTGGGAATCCTTGCGTCGCTGGTGCCAACTTTCATACCTTTGTCCACCATTGTCTTTGCGTCCTTGGCCGATCTGCCGCTGCGGCGCGCTCGAACTGGAATCCCGATTGTTATCTTTGAAGTGATTGTGGGACTTTGGCTGCTTGTTAAGGGAATAGGGGAGCCAGTCGCCGAGCAAATGACCGCTGGATAAACTCGGAGCAAATTTCTTACGGAGTGCCTTCGGGCCAGGACACAGCCTACCAGTCAAAAAAGAAAAAACAACCGCAAACTACACGAAGGGCGGCCGTTCTATGATTGACATCAGCCTATGAACGAAGAGGCCAGTAAGCAAATGTTCCGCCGTTTTCAACTTACAAATCTGCAATTGTGGAGCAGGCATCCTGGCGTGGGCCAGATCCTCAAACTGCCGCTCCTGCTTTTGTTGCTCGTGCCAATTTGCTCTGGTGCACAAAGTCCAACCAAGGTCGCGCTCTGCGATCTGGTGCGACAACCGGAAAAGTTTACGCGCCAATGGGTGGAAGTGCGAGGCGAAGTGGATCTCGCCTTTGAAAACTTTTCATTGCGTACTGTGGATTGTGGCGAGAAGCTTCAGGGAATTTGGCTTGCCTTTGGTGGAAATGAGCCAACGCCCACCGCGTCTACGGTGAATGATCATGAGCGCCCGCCCGGAATGGTGCTGAAGGTGAATGGCATTCCAGTTCCGCTCCAGCGTGATGCCGATCTCGAGCTTTTCAAGCGACGCCTGGATGCCCTTCGAGTGACTGCTCCGGACGGTTCTCCGTGCTATGAGGGGTGCCGCCTTTATCGCGTTACAGCTACCTTGGCAGGGCTTTTTATGGCGGCCCCAAATCCCACCAATAATCCGCTGTCTGGTTATGGACACTTGGGATGCTGTCATCTTCTGGCGATCCAGCGGGTCGCGGATGTAAATGCGGTCCGCACCGGGATTCCTGCGGGAGGGAAATTTGCCTGCTCCACTGACACATGGGACATGAATGCCGCAGAAGCGGATGAAGCTCTTGCCGACCGTACGTGCGCCAACGTTGCTGCTTGCCTGAGGCCTTTTGGAATCCTTGCTCAACACTGGGGAGACAAAGTGGATCTCAGTCAGCCGAGTGAGTTGAGCTTCAGCTCGGGATCACCGGACTGGCGCTCGGCTGACCTTCTTACCACTTACCGGTTGCAGGCACATTATTCTAACCAGCGCGATGGGACTAACGTCATTCTCGGGGCTACAGCTACACGGACCGTCTGCAAACCTATTGAGCCACCCTATCCGCCGGCAACGGCGATCGGCTGCAGCAGCCTCTTCTCAGAGTTCCAACCGGATAAAAAACACAACAATCCGAAGGAGACATGGCTGGGCGAGCCGGGAAAGATTGCTCCACTCGCGCTGGAGGAAGCTGCCAGGCATTGGGGCCTCACACTGATGCCCGGAGTTGCGCTTCAAGGTTGCGATAAACCGATGGTTGTGGAAGGTAAGCAATTCACGTGGTGTAGCTTTGCTGAACCAACGTCCATGCAAAGCTTGCGCATTGAACTCAGCCGTTCACAAAGTTTCCATCAAGTCCGCGGATGGAAGAATGTCCCCTGGACGCTCACCCGCGGAGATGGATTAAGTTGCGTTGCTGAAAAGTGAGCAGTTTAGCGTCTGTCACTCTAGCCGAGTACCCTCTGCATCGACCGCTTTTTAATTTAACGATTTTGGATGGTTGCGCCGGGCGCTCAATATCTATCTCTCCGATTCGATTCCCTACAATATCTCCGTCGCTCATTCGTCTACACGGGTAGAGGGATGTCGTGGCGAGCGTAGATCACATGGCACTCGAACAGGACCAGCGGATCTCCGAGGTGGTGAAGCGGGAAGGTTCCCGGCTGCGCAACTTCATCCGCCGGCGCGTGGCCGATCCGCGCGACGTTGAGGATGTTCTCCAAGACGTCTTTTATCGGCTGGTCGAGGCCAACCGCCTGCTGATGCCGATTGATCACATTACCGGCTGGCTCTTTCGCGTCGCTCGCAATCGCATTACCGACCTCTTCAGAAAGAAAATGCCGGAGCCTTTCAGCGACGCAGCGGTGGAAGGCGAAGAAGGCGAGTTGTTGCAAATCGAAGACCTTTTGCCTTCGCCCGATGCCGGTCCGGAATCGCCCTACTTCCGCAATCTGCTTCTGGACGAGTTGGAGCTTGCGCTCGACGAACTGCCTGAAGGCCAGCGAGAAGTGTTCGTCGCCCATGAACTGGAAGGGCGCAGCTTTAAGGAGTTGTCAGACGAAACCGGCGTGAGCGTGAATACGCTGCTCTCGCGCAAACGCTATGCTGTGCTGCATCTGCGTGAGAGACTGCAAAGCATTTATGACGAATTTATGAAGCCATAATTTTGGAAGCATGAGGTAATTGATATGACTCGAGGAAAGCGAAAATTATTTTGGATCATTCCGGCAGCGATTGCTGGAATAGCGCTATTTATCTTTGTCGGCGGTGAAATTGTGATGCGTCTGTGGAACTGGCTGCTGCCGTCGCTGTTCGGCTGGCGACAGCTTACGTTCTGGCAGGCCGTTGGAATTCTGGCGCTCTGCCGCATCCTCTTCGGAAGCCATGGTTTCCGCGGGACTCGTTCCAATATGCGCCGCCGCATGCAGGAGCGCATGGCCGAGCGCTGGGAACACATGACGCCTGAAGAGCGCGAACGGATGCGGCAAAACTGGCGTGGCCGTTGCGG
>JBAVUZ010000494.1:0-20941 GCA_049697035.1 Candidatus Angelobacter sp.
GCGGCATTGGGGCTGTTGCTGCATTTTCTGATCGCGTTCATCTGGGCAGTGATTTACTACTTAGCCAGCCGCCAGATCACGTTTCTGACGGCGAGGCCTGTCATCGCCGGCCTGCTCTACGGCGAATTTGTGTGGGTGATGATGAATTGCGTAGTGGTGCCGCTCTCGGCCATCCATCGCTGGCCTCCGAGGACGGACCCGGCTTCCATTATTACAGGGCCAATTTTGCATACGGTGCTGGTCGGGTTGCCGATTGCGCTGTCAGTAAGCCGCTGGGCGCCGCGCTGACCGTCGTCAGCACGGAATTCCGTTACTTGCTCATCGATGTCTTTTCAGCCGTTTTGTCCTCTGCTTTTTTGGGTTGCCGCTGAGGCAGGTCGTCACGAAGGTCGAACCGGGCCAATTCACCTGCATATTTCGGATCAGAAGACGGTTTGTAGTGCACAACTGCGCGGATCCCTTCAATGTGCAGACAGGAGTTGAAGTGGTCTCTGCCCCACCACAGGGTGTCAGAGTATCCGACGCCAAAACCCCCTTTTGGCTGAAAAGTGAGTTCATGGCCGCCCTGGTCGATCACCAGAGTGAATTTCTGCTCTTCATTTTCGGCACGGCGGCCACATTGCACCGACTTCACCACTCCTTCCACCACCTGCGTTCCTGCAACCACTGAAGGAGTCATCGCTTCACCGGCAGAACGCTGCGCGGCAGGTACGCTGTTCCATAGTTCAAGAGCTTCATCGTGATCGGGCCCCTGCCAGCGTGAGGCCACAAAACGGGCAAACCCAGATGCCTCAGCGCCTCGCCCCATCAGTTGCAGGATCCGGCCGCTTAACAAGTGATAGCCGGCGCGCGCGGGCTCCAGTTGTTCGGCCCTGCGGGCCATGCCGAAGCCTCGTTCCATGTTGCCCTGTCGCACGTAAAGCCGGGCAAGCTGGATAAGGGCGGGAGCGAATTGCGGGTCCTGGTCCAGCACTTTCAGGAGGGCGCGTTCAAATTCAGCCTGGTCGGCAGGTACATCCGAGCGAGCTGCCGGCAACAGCATGGTGCGGGAAAACAACGATAGATACAGCTTTGGATCGAGAGTAACGGCCTGTGTGAATTCACGAACGGCATCATCATCCTTGCCTTCGGCAAAATTGAGGAAAGCCATATCCTCATGGGCCAGTCCCAAGTTGGGGTCGTCTTTCAACGCTTGTTCGATGAGCGGCCGGGCGAGCTCGCGGTCACGGGACCACAGGTGATAGCTGCCGAGTTCGGCTTCGGTTTCCGCTGCGGACATGCGGCGCGATTTGAATTCCTTCTCATCGGTGCTGGCGGGAGTATTCAGAGTGCCGCCTGCCATAGTGAAGGTCCGGCCGTATGCTTCCAGGTTTTTCTCCACCACTTTGGGATCGCCAAACACCTGTTCAAATGCCTTCATCTGCTCGGTGTCATCCAGCAGCGTGATGAACCTCAAAAGTTTTTTACCGCTTTCCATGCCGGGGCCAAAGAAGAGGTAGTGGGTAAGCAGCCAGGACTGCGCGTAAAAAATGTCGGCCTTGTCTTCATCGTGATAGTACGGCGAACTGGGCGTCACGGCGAGAAGAGTACTGAGCGGGATGGCTGGCCGGGAGCGCAGGACGCGAAGCCGCCAACTAGGCGCGCCCACGTAGATTTTTGTCTTTTCAAACCGCGTATTTGCGTGGAAGTCGGCGAGGCCCTCATCGATCCAAACCGGAAGCCAGCGAAGATTCAGATGCATGACGCTGTGGACGTACTCGTGATAGACAACCTCGTAACTCTCAGGCCGTAACTCATCCAGCCGCACTATTGCATATTCCTTGTCCCAGCCATGCTGAAAAAAACCGGCAGGCTTAAACCCCTTGCGTTTCCAGAACTGCGGGGCCAGGACCTTCATGCTGGATTCATCGCGCGGACACATCACCAGCAACGGAGCGCCTGAATCCAGACGCAGCTTGGGGTAGACCGAACTCATGGCGAAGCGTATCTGTTCAAACTCGCGCGCCACGCGGCGGGCATCATTCTCACTACCATCGGTTATTACCCGGAAATGCTGGCTGCGGACCTCAGCCCATGCGTTGTCAGCAGCGGTGCATGAAAGACCGGAAAGCACAAAAATCGATGAAACCCCAAGAATAAGCTTTGACACGGATAACGCAGCCAAAGTGGTTCTCTGTGAACATTTTTGCGGGAGATGGATTTTCATGTCGGCAGAGGTATGCTAAGGGCGACTTAAGAGTCTTTACAAGGGATAAATGCAGGCCTCTAACCGTCTCCCCGTTCACCCCCAGATACTGCCTGATTACTGCTAAAGATCGATAATTCAATGAGTTGCCTTAGTCAGAAAGGTCTTTATTGATTAAGATACAGGCAAGGAAAAGTGTACAAAAGGGTATAATCAACAGATCACAATGACACCAGAAACCAAGACTTTGTTACTGCTGAAGCCCCGGGGTTTTTGCGCCGGAGTGGTAAGGGCCATTGATATCGTCCGCATTGCGCTGGACGCCTTTGGGCCGCCAATCTATGTGCGCAAAGAGATCGTCCACAACCGTTACGTGGTGGAAGAACTGAAAGCCAAGGGCGCGATCTTTGTTGATGAGGTTTATGAAGTGCCTGACGGCCAGCGCCTTATTTATAGCGCTCATGGCGTTTCTCCCAGCGTACGGGAAGCCAGCAAGCTGCGCGACCTGCGCGTGATCGACGCGACCTGCCCGCTGGTGACCAAGGTCCACGTTGAGGCGGTGAAGTACGCCAGGGGCGGCTACAGCATTATCCTGATTGGCCACCACGATCACGATGAGGTGATTGGTACTCTGGGCGAAGCCCCGGAAGTAACTCAAGTGGTGGGCAGCGCCAGTGAAGTGGATGCCCTTGAGGTTCCAGATCCTACACGGATTGCCTACATCACGCAGACGACGCTCAGCCTGGATGAGACCAAAGACGTGATTGACGCGCTGCGGAAGAAGTTTCCGTTGATCGAAGGCCCGCATGCGCAGGACATTTGTTATGCCACGCAGAACCGCCAGACAGCGGTAAAAGACGTGGCGCATCAGGCTGACCTGCTGCTGGTGGTGGGATCTGAGAACAGTTCAAATTCCAACCGACTGGTCGAGGTTTCAACCAATTTGGGAACGCCTTCTTACCTGATCGATAAGGCGAGCGACATAAAGCCTGATTGGCTTACCGGGAAAAAGACGGTTGCGCTCACGGCGGGCGCATCCGCGCCGGAGATACTGGTGGAGCAGGTAGTCGATTTCTTAAAGGAAAAAGGGTTCACCACAATCCGCGAAGTGGAGGTCATGCCGGAAAACGTCCGCTTTGGCCTGCCACCGGAGATTGTAGAAGCAATTGCTGCAGCCCCCGCTGCCGCGGAGTAAATCCATGAGCAAGAAGTTTGGCGCGCAAGCAGCGCATATGCTTTTTGGAAAAATCGATGACATGCTGGAACGCGTGTCCTTTGGCATTGAAAAGGCGCGCGAATACCTTTTCACGCAGCAGCATGAAGATGGTTATTGGTGCGGCGAACTGGAAGCCGACACCACGCTTGAGTCGGACTACATCGCAATTCACACGCTGCTAGGCACCGGCAATCCCAGCCGCATGCAGCGCGCAGTGCCGGAGATCATCCGCCACCAGAACGCCGACGGCGGCTGGCCCATTTTTAGCGGCGGGCCTTCCAACATCAGTGCTTCAGTAAAAGCTTACTTTGCGCTGAAGCTGATGGGCTACAAGTCGGACCATCCTGTCTTGGAACGTGCGCGCACCCGGATTCTGGAAATGGGCGGCGCTACGGAGTGCAATACCTTTACCAAGATTTACCTGTGCTTCCTGGGCCAGTATGACTGGGAAGCTGTCCCCGCAGTTCCGCCAGAGATCGTGCTCTTTCCCAACTGGTTCTGGTTCAACCTGTATGAAATTTCGTCGTGGTCGCGGGCCATTCTGGTGCCACTATCCATCGCCTACGCCAAGAAGCCGTTCAAGAAGATTTCCGCGGAGATGGGAATCGACGAGCTTTTTGTGGGTGGGCGACACGGCAAGCACCTGCACCTGAAGTGGACTGCCGAGAAAATTTCATGGAGAAACTTCTTCCTGGTGCTGAACCGCGTCGTGCATTTCTGCGAACGGTTCCATATTCGGCCGCTGCGCTACCTGGCGCTCAAGAAAGCCGAACGCTGGATGCTGGAGCGCTTTGAAAAGTCGGACGGCCTGGGGGCAATCTATCCGGGCATTCTGAACTCGATCGTGGCGCTGCGTTGCCTTGGCTACTCGACGGACGATCCACAGGTGATCCGCGCGCTGAGCGAGTTTGAGAAGCTGGGCATTGATGAACCCGGCATTGCTGATCATTCGGAACCGACGTTCCGCATGCAGCCGTGCATGTCTCCCGTGTGGGACACGGCGCTGGCGCTGTTTGCGCTGGGAGAAAGCGGCGTATCGAAAAACGATCCACGAATGCTGAAAGGGGCGGACTGGATTCTGAGCAAGGAAGTCCGCACCAAGGGCGATTGGGCCGTGAAGGTTCCAAACGTCGAGCCAGGCGGCTGGTACTTTGAATTTAACAATGAGTTTTATCCTGACGTGGACGACTCAGCCATGGTGCTGCTGGGCCTGGATAAAGTGGAGAATCCGCGGGAACGCTACCAGCATGAAGTCAGCCAGCGCGCCATCGACTGGATTTTTGCTATGCAGTGCAAGAGTGGCGGCTGGGCATCTTTTGACAAAGACAACACGCGGATGGTCTTTCAGAACATTCCTTTTGCCGACCACAACGCCATGCTCGATCCACCGACGGTTGACATCACGGGCCGTGTGCTGGAGATGCTGGCAGCGTACGGAGTTTCCGGGGACGACAAGCGCGTTAAGAAAGCGATCAAGTTCATCTTGAGCGAGCAGGAGCCGGATGGCTCATGGTTCGGACGCTGGGGCGTCAACTACATTTACGGAACCATGCTGGTGCTGCGTGGCTTGCAGGCCATGGGCGTTGATCATCACGAGCCTTACGTGCAGCAGGGCGCGGAATGGCTGCGCATGGTGCAGAACTCTGACGGCGGCTGGGGTGAGAGCTGCGGATCTTATAATGACGCGACGACGCGCGGCATCGGACCAAGCACGCCTTCACAAACGGCGTGGGCGATCATGGGATTGCTGGCGGCGGGCGATACGCGCAGCGAGTCCGTCCAGCGCGGCATTCTGTATTTGCTGGAAACGCAGCGGTCTGACGGACATTGGGATGAAGGACAATATACGGGCACAGGCTTTCCGCGAGTGTTTTATCTGGCGTACCACCTGTATCGCGATTACTTCCCATTGATCGCGCTTTCAACATACGCGCGTGAGTTTTCAACGTTGTATGAAGAGGGAAGCGTGGGGTACGCGAGAGGGTAGGAAGATCGCCGTGATCGCGCGTAATCGCCGTCATCGCGCGTGATCGGAAAGACAAGTTTTACCGTGGATGCAGGCGGATTGGCGCAGGTGAGGAGTGATGATCTGTGCAAAGACGCAAGAGCACAGGCAAGACAAGCTCAAGCGGCGACGAAATCGATTGAGCAACGATACGAAGCTAAAAACCAAGAGCTAATAGCTAAGAGCTGATTTAAGGGAGAACGATTTGCCGGTACCAATTTCACAGATGTGGACAGTGGCAAGCTATGTTGTCAAACAAAAGCTGGCCAGACGCAAGCGCTATCCGCTGGTGCTGATGCTGGAGCCGCTGTTTCGCTGTAACCTGGCGTGCGCGGGCTGCGGCAAGATCCAGTATCCGGCGCACATCCTGAGGAAAGAACTCACGCCGGAACAGTGCTTCCGCGCGGTCGACGAATGCGGTGCCCCGATGGTGTCCATTCCCGGCGGCGAGCCGCTGATGCATTCGCAGATCGGCAAGATCGTTGAAGGTCTGGTGGCGCGGCAGAAATATATCTATCTGTGCACCAATGCGCTGCTGCTCAAGGAAAAGCTCGATCTTTTCAAACCCAGCAAGTATCTGACGTTTTCTGTCCACGTAGATGGCGAACGCGAGCACCACGATTTTTCCGTCTGCCGCGAAGGCGGCTACGATCAGGCCATCGAGGGCATGAAAGAAGCTCTGCGCCGCGGTTTCCGCGTGACCACCAACACCACGCTATTTGATGGTGCAGATCCAAACAGCGTGCGCGAACATTTTGATCAGATGATGGAACTCGGAGTCGAAGGCATGATGCTTTCGCCCGGTTACTCCTATGACAAAGCGCCAGATCAGAAGCATTTTCTTGGCCGCGCACGCACGCGCAAGCTGTTTCGCGCCATCTTGTCGAACCGCAAGAAGAGCTGGCAGTTCAACCAGTCTCCGCTCTTCCTGGAGTTTTTGATGGGTGAACGCCAGTATGCGTGCACTCCGTGGGGGATGCCCACGTACAACATTTTTGGCTGGCAGAAGCCCTGCTATCTTCTGCAGGACGGTTACGCTGACACTTTCCAAGAGTTGATGGACAGCACTGCGTGGCATGAGTACGGGACAGAATCCGGCAATCCCAAGTGTGCCAATTGCATGGTCCACAGCGGGTATGAAGCCTCAGCGGTGAACGAAACTTTTAGCTCCATGCGCGGCTTGCTGGCCACGGCGAAGGCGACGCTCTTTACCCGCCACAAAGATGAACATGCACTCAAGCTATTGAATGAGCATGTTCGGCCGGTGCATAGCTATAACCCGCTGGTGCAGATCGAAGAATCCTCCAGCCAGCTTGAGGAGACCAGCGCATGACGGAGTCAGTTCCGAACAACGCTGTTAATGCCGCCGATTCGCTCGAGGTCGCGCCGGGATTCAAGCATGAAAAGCTGGAAGGCTGGGTGCCTGAACTGGCAGGCGAAGAAGAGATCCGCCAGGCGCTGGAGAAAGCCTTCGATTACCGCGGCGACGTGACTATCACGCGCAAAGATGGCAGCAAGGTCGAGGGGTACATCTTCGATCGGCGTACAGGCAAGACCCTGGCTGATTCTGCGGTGCGGCTGTTCCCTAAAGACGCAGATCAGAAGATATCCATTCCATATTCAGAGATCGCCGCGCTGGCCTTCAGCGGGCGCGATACTGCCGCAGGAAAAAGCTTTGAGGCTTGGGTCCGCAAGTACTGGGAGAAGAAAGCCGCCGGAGAGAAAAATATCGGTATCGAGGCGGAAGAGCTGTCGTAATTCCGTTGCCAGGGGCAGCTATTGACCATGAGTCCGCAATCAAATTCAAATTCATTGGAAGGACGCGTCGTCCTAGTGACGGGCGGTGGCAGAGGTATTGGGCGCGAAATCGCTCTGACTATGGCTGCGGCGGGCGCCAGGATTGTGGTGATGGCGCGCTCGGCCGACCAAATCAACGAAACGGCGGAGATGATCCGGAAAGCCGGCCGGCGGGCAGAGGCTTTCACTGCGGATGTTACGAAGAGTGAAGCTGTCGAAAGCGCGGTTCGGGCGATCGAGAAGTTGCTGGGGCCGGTCGAGGTGCTGGTTAACAACGCAGGCACAGTCAAACCCTTCGGGCCGCTGTGGAGCGCAGACCTGAAGGAGTGGTGGAATGGCGTGGAAACCAATCTTCTTGGTCCCACAGTTTGCAGCCACGCTGTCCTACCCGGCATGGTAGAGCGCGGCCGGGGATGGATTATTAACGTCTCCAGCGGCGCCGGCACGATAGGTACACCGTTCTACAGCAGTTATGTAGTGAGCAAAACGGCGCTGATCAGGCTGACCGAGTGTCTGGCGCTGGAAGCCAGACCGCACTCCGTCAGCGTATTTGCCATCTCGCCGGGAACCGTACGGACTGAGATGACGGAATACTCGCTCAATTCGCCGCAGGGACAGAAGTGGCTTCCTTGGTTTCAGCGGCTCTTTGAGGAAGGGATCGATGTTCCGGCGAGTCGTGCGGCCCAGCTTGTGCTGACGCTTGCTTCGGGCCGTGCCGACGCCCTTTCTGGTCGCTTCATCTCTGTCTTTGACGATGTGGAGATGTTGATCGCGCATGCCGCCGAGATCGAGCAACAGAATCTGTACTCCCTGAAGTTGGACAAGGTTGCCGGGGTGGGCGGAAATGCGGCTCTCGCCGCAGTCCGGGCGGAAGCCCGGCACACCGCAGAGCGGCAAGAAGGGCAGAGTTCGGCTGCGGTACAAGGTAAAAAACGCGCATGAAGGCTTTTCTTACAGGAGCGACAGGATTTGTCGGCAGCCACGTGGCGCGCGCTTTAGCTGCGCAAGGCGCTGAGCTGAGGTTGCTCGTGCGTCCAACCAGCCGTCTCGACAATATCGTCGATCTTCGAGCAGAGACAGCTACGGGCGATCTGCGCGATTCTGGGTCGCTGAAGAAGGCCATGGCTGGCTGTGAATTTGTATTCCATGTTGCCGCCGATTATCGGCTGTGGGTACGCGATCCTGACCAGATGTATCAGTCAAACGTTGAGGGCACGCGGGCAATCATTCAGGCGGCACAGGAAAGCGGCGTGCGTCGCGTGATCTATACCAGTTCTGTGGCGACAATGGCATTTACCCGCGAAGGCCACATCGCCGGAGAAGACTCCCCGGTTTCTATCCAGGACATGGTGGGACACTACAAGCGGTCAAAGTTCATGGCGGAGCAGATTGCTCTGGAAGCCGGCCACAATGGCGTGAATGTGGTGGTGGTAAATCCCTCGACGCCGATAGGCGAATTTGACATCAAGCCCACGCCGACAGGAAGGATCGTGGTCGATTTCCTGAAGCGTAAGTTTCCCGCTTACGTTGATACCGGCCTGAATCTAGCCGACGTGAAAGAAGTTGCACGCGGACACCTGCTGGCCATGGAAAAAGCCCGGCCGGGGCAGCGTTACATTCTGGGCGGTGAGAATCTTACGTTGAAACAGATCCTCGACAAACTGGCGACCCTCACAGGACTACCCGCGCCGACGATGAAAGTCCCTCACGCGGTCGCCATGGGTTTTGCCGTGTTCGACCAGTTTTTTACCGGCATAGTACTGGGCAAAGAGCCACGAGCCACCATTGACGCGGTGAAGATGGGCCGCAAGAAAATGTTTGCTTCGTCGGCAAAGGCCGAACGCGAGCTTGGATACAAGGTTTTGCCGGTCGAAGATGCGTTGCGGCGCGCCATCGATTGGTTTAAGGCGCATGGGTATGTGGAATCGGCAGCGCAGGTTGCGACGGTGAATGCATGAGCAAGATTGCAATCGTCGCGGCCATGGAACGAGAGATTGCACCCTTGGTGCGCGGATGGCAGCGCGGAACGCTTCCATCAGGCGAAGGAAAATTTACGTGCTTCGAGCGCGATAGCGTCGTCGCAGTAGTATCTGGAATTGGTTGTAAGAACGCCGAAAGAGCAGCCCGCGCGATTGTGGATGACCATCGGCCGGCATTGTTGATATCGGTAGGTCTTGCAGGCGCGCTGATTCGGAGCTTGAAAATCGCAAGTGTTTTTACGCCGAATGTAGTCGTGGATGCAGCTGATGGAGCGGAGTATCGATGCGCCGCCGATAGCAACCACGTAAGCGGTGGCGTGCTTGTGAGCGCCACAGACATTGCCGGAGCGGCAGCCAAGAGAGAACTAGTAAATCGATTTCATGGGCTGGTCGTCGATATGGAAGCTGCTGGCGTGGCCCGAGTGGCGCAGCAGGAGCAAATTGCGTTTCGCTGTGTAAAAGCCATTTCAGACGAGGCCGATTTTGTCATGCCGCCGATGGGAAAATTCCTAAATGCTGCTGGAGAGTTTCAGAGTGGCAGGTTCGCGCTCTGGGCTGCTTCGCGGCCATGGCAGTGGGCCAGGGTTGTGGCACTTGCGCGGAACAGCAAGCGCGCGATTATGGTTCTGTCCGATAGGTTACAGAAGGACTTTGCCAGCACGTTGCCACCGAAGGAAATTGTTACACTGGATAGATCAGAGTTCCTGGAAGTAAAACGTTAGGTCATGCATACGGCCATCAAATCCGAATCCGCGGAAGGAAAACTCACTCCCACACAGACGATGCGGGCTGCTGTCTATCGCGGTAAAAATGATGTCCAGCTGGAAACAGTCTCTGTACCGGAGATCGGCAAGGGAGAGTTGCTGGTACGTGTGCATACTTGCGGCATCTGCGGCACTGACCTGAAGAAGATTCTGACCGGATCGCACTCCGCTCCTCGCATTTTCGGCCATGAGATGGCGGGGCAAGTGGTTGCGATGGGTCAAGGCGTAAAGAACTTTGCCGCCGGCGATCGAGTAATGGTTTTCCATCACATTCCCTGCGGTGAATGCTATTACTGCCGGAAAAAGGTTTTTGCACAATGTCCTGTTTATAAACAGGTCGGTGCGACTGCTGGATTTGAGCCCAGCGGTGGCGGTTTTGCCGAATACATTCGCGTGATGGACTGGATAGTACGCAAGGGCGTGGTCAAAATCCCCGACCAGGTTTCGTACGAACAGGCTTCATTTATCGAACCTGTGAATACGTGCCTGAAAGCAATTGAATCGTTACAGCTGCAAAGCGATGAAACGGTGCTGGTTATCGGCCAGGGGCCGATTGGGATAATTTTAGCTGCGTTGGCCAAACGGACGGGTGCGACCGTAGTAACTTCCGATTTGTATCCCCAACGCCTTAAAATAAGTGAGAGCTTCGGGTTAAAGCACAATGTGAATGCAGGGTCGGAAGATCCGGCGCAACGGGTCAGGGAGATTACTGACGGGCGCGGCGCAGACGCTGTGATCCTGGCGACAGCTGGAAATAGCTTGATAAAGCCGGCCATGGATGCCACGCGTCCGGGGGGAAGAATCATGCTTTTTGCGCAGACGCAACGGAGCGAAGTGGCAATTGATCCTGCAGCGGTGTGCATGGATGAAAAGACTTTGATGGGCTCGTATAGTGCGTCAGTCGATTTGCAGGACGAGAACGTGCGCCTGGTGTTTAGCGGAGAAATTGATTTTGCCCGGCTGATTTCGCACCGGTTCCCGCTGGAGGAATCAGTAGAGGCGATTCAACTTGCTTCGCATCCTTCACCGGACTCAATGAAGATAGTTATCCAACCCGGATTGGAATGGGGGAAACGTATTTGAAAGGACAAATGACAGCCGCAGTTCTCTATGGCAAAGAGGACATCAAGATTGAGAAGGTGCCTATTCCCACGCTTGAACCCGGCGAGGTGCTGGTGAAAGTGAACGTGGCGCTTACCTGCGGGACTGATCTCAAGGTGTATCAGCGCGGTTATCACGCGCGGATGATTGTTCCGCCGGCGCTCTTTGGCCACGAACTTTCAGGTGTGATTGAAGAAGTCGGGCCGGGCGTACGCGATTTTCGCCGTGGCATGAAAGTTGTCGCGTTGAACTCGGCTCCCTGCGGCGCATGCTTTTATTGCCTGAAACACCAGGAAAACATCTGCGAAGATCTTTTGTTCAATAACGGCGCATATGCGGAATACATCAAGATTCCGCGGCGCATTGTTGAAACCAACATGCTGGCGCTGCCGGATGACCTGAGTTTTGAGTCGGCCGCCATGACTGAGCCGCTGGCCTGCGCCTTGCGAGGCTTGCAGGAAACGGGTGCGGACATTGGCGATACCGTCACCGTCATCGGGGCCGGCCCGTTGGGATTGATGCTGGTACAGGTTGCCAAGCTGACCGGATGCAAAGTGATTTCGGTAGTGAAGCGCGCTGAACAGGTGGCGGCTGCAAAAAGATTTGTGGCGGACGAAGTGGTCCAGATAGGAAAAACGCACGATCCTATTGACCGCGTGATTGACGTAACGGAAGGCCGCGGGGCGGACGTTGTAATTGAAGCCGTGGGACGCCCGCAAACATGGCAATGGGCGGTGGAAATGGTCCGCCGCGGTGGCGTGGTAAATTTTTTTGGCGGATGCGCCAGCGGAACGAGAGTCGAACTGGACACCAACCGGCTGCACTATTCTGAAATCACGCTGAAAGCCACGTTCCACCACACACCGCAAACGGTTCGCAAGGCGTTTTCACTGATTGCGGAGAAGAACGTGAAGAGCACGGACTACGTTACCGGTGAGGCGCCTCTTTCCAAACTGAAGCAAGTCCTGCAACAGATGCTGGACCGCGGGAGCCAGATTAAAACGGCCATCATTCCCGGCCACTGATCATGTCAGTATCGCGCACAAGCACTTCGTCCATGCCGCTCGGGTGGAATGCGCTGCCGGAATCGTATCGCATTCCGGCCACCGCGCCTTCGCTGGAAGAAGCGCGTGCATATTGCGAGAGGCTGGCAAAATCGCATTATGAAAACTTTTCGGTTGCCACGTGGTTCCTGCCCAGCCGCCTGCGCCAGCATTTTTACAATGTTTATGCCTACTGCAGGATCTCTGATGATCTGGGCGACGAAGTGGGTGATCCACAACAGTCGCTGGAATTGCTGGACCAGTGGGAGGCAGAGTTAAACGCCTGCTATGCGGGATCGCCGAAGCATCCCGTGTTTGTTGCGCTGGCCGACACAGTGAAGCAATTCAGCATCCCACGGCACGAGTTTTCTGATTTGCTGGTTGCTTTCCGGCAAGACCAGACGGTCACACGATTTGAGACGTTCGACGATATTCTTGCCTACTGCCGTCACTCCGCCAATCCTGTGGGGCATCTGGTTCTTTATCTATGCGGCTATACTGACGCCGAACGGCAGCAACTCTCTGACTACACCTGCACCGCGCTGCAACTGGCGAATTTCTGGCAGGACGTTTTCGTCGATTATGGCAAAGGCCGAATTTATCTCCCGCTGGAAGACCTGCGCCGCTTTGGGGTAAGCGGCGACGACATTGCGCAACGGCGCGCAACACCGCAATTTGTGGCCATGATGAAATTTGAAGTCGAGCGGGCGCACAATTGGTTTAGCCGAGGACTGCCGCTGGTAAAAATGGTCAATCGCGAACTTGCGGTCGATCTTGAGCTCTTTAGCCGCGGCGGCCAGGAGATCCTGAATGCCATCGAGCGCCAGGGCTTTGACGTGTTGCGGGCCCGACCGGAGATTTCGAAATCGCGCAAACTAATGCTGGTGCTTCGCGCGGCCATGGGCAAGCTCCTGTGAGTGACCAGCTCAGCCATGCCTATGCAGTGTGCCGTGGCATATCACGCCGGGCGGCCAAGAATTTCTATTACGGTTTCATGGTGCTGCCTTCAGAAAAGCGCAACGCCCTGAGCGCGGTGTACGCATTCATGCGCCACGCCGACGATATCTCTGACGAGCCGGGAGTTGATCCGCAGCTAAAGCGCCAGAAGCTTACTGAATGGCTGGACGCGGCGAAGGCGGTATTTTCCGGCAAAGCAACCGATGATCCTGTTTTGATGGCGCTGGGCGATGCGCAAAAGAAATTCAAGATTCCGCCAGAGCTTTTTGAAAAATTGGTTTACGGCACTGGCCTGGACCTGGATATCCCGCCAGCTTCAGCAGAGTCGCCGGCCATCCTGTGCGAAACGTTCGAAGACCTGAAGCAGTATTGCTATTACGTTGCTTCTGTTGTTGGGCTGGTGTGCATACGTATCTTTGGCTATCAGGACACCAAGGCGGAATTTCTGGCGGAAGACTGCGGGCTGGCATTCCAATTGACCAATATCATCCGCGACATTAAAGAAGATGCTTCCATGGGACGGATTTATATTCCCGCGGAAGACATGGCGCGCAGCAATCTAACGGCAGCCAATTTTGCTTCGAGTGTTTTGCAGAATCCCGCCCAAGTACAGCAACTACGTCCTGCCCTGGAATACGAAGCAGAGCGCGCGCGGAAGTATTATGAGTCGGCGAAGTGGCTGATGGAATTGATCGATGAGGACAGCCGGGCCGCTCTCTGGGTGCTGGTGGAAATTTATAGCCGCCTGCTGCAGAAGATTACCGACCGTAATTACGATGTGCTCACGGAATGCGTTAGGCTGACTCTCTGGGAAAAATTGAAAGTGCTATCGCGCGGATTTCTGCTCCGCATCGCATGACAGTCGATACCCGACAATATAGCGTAGCTATCGTGGGCGGCGGACTTGCCGGCCTGGCAGCCGGCTGCGCGCTTGCCGAGGCTGGACTGCGCGTCAGTGTCTTTGAGCGGAGGCCCTACGTTGGAGGTCGCGCCTCTTCTTACGAACATCCAGGCACCGGCGAAGTGGTGGATAACTGCCAGCATGTGCTGCTTGGCTGCTGCACGAACCTGATTGATTTCTATGATCGCCTGGGCGTGAGTGGAAAAATCCGCTGGTTTGACGAATTGACATTCATCGAGCCCGGCGGTCGCACCAGCAGAATGGCGCCATCACTTCTTCCTGCTCCGATGCATAACGTTCCAACGTTTCTCGGCGCCAAGATGCTGAGTGCCGGTGACAAAATTGCGATCTCCCGGGCCATGGCGGTGATGAGCCGCGGCCTGCCGGAGGATTCATCAGAAGATTTTCTTTCATGGTTGCGACGCCACAAACAGACGGAACAGGCGATTGAGCGGTTCTGGAAGACCGTATTGGTAAGCGCGCTGAATGAAGATCTGGATCGCATCTCCGTGCGCTATGCTACGCAGGTCTTTCGTGAATCATTTATGAAGTCTGCGGCGGCCGGAAGGATGGGACTGCCCAGCATTCCGCTGTCGGATTTATATGGAAACGCGATTGACTATATACGCGCCAGAAGTGGTGAGGTGCTGCTGCGGTCGTCAGTCACCGCCATCAGACCCAGGCAAGACCGCGTGGGCGTGTTGACCGGCGCAGGCGAACAACAGTTTGATTTTGTTGTGCTGGCGGCGCCATTTCAAAACGTGGCAAGTCTGCTGCCGTCTGACGAATCTGCCGAGCCGATCAAGCAACAACTCGCGAACTTTGAGCCGTCATCGATTACGGGGATTCATCTGTGGTTTGACCGTGAGATTACGCCTCTGCCGCACGCGGTGCTGCTGGACCGCACGATTCAATGGATGTTTCATAAATCAAAATTTCATGAAGGCCGGGGTAACGCGGGTCAAGGCAGCTATGTTGAGTTGGTGGTAAGCGCGTCAAAATTATTGGTGCAGAAATCGCGCGAAGAAATCCTGGAACTGGCCACTCGGGAATTGGCTGAATTCTTTCCCGCTGTGCGCCAAGCGAAGCTGGTGAAGTCCACGGTAATCAAGGAAATCTACGCCACCTATGCGATTCTTCCCGGATTGGACAAGCACCGTCCGGCAGCAATAACAGAGTGGCCGCGGATCTTTCTCGCTGGGGACTGGACCGCCACAGGTTGGCCTGCGACGATGGAAGGCGCGGTCCGCAGTGGATATCTGGCGGCTGAAGCATTGATGAAAACCGTTGGACAAGAGCAGAGGTTTGTTGTCGCCGATTTGCCGGCGACCGGATTCATGAAGCTGTTTTGGTAGGTATTTCTACGAGTTTTCAAGCGATCATTCGCTCTTCGATAGATTTCCATCATACTCTACTGCTTTGCTTTCAGTGGTTTCCAGCCCACTCCCCGCAGAGCACGCCCCAGGGCTGTTGAAGCCATCACGGGCGCGAGCAGCATTAGGAAATTTAACATCGCTTTAATTTTGTACCGTGCAGTGTGGGCGCATGATCCTGATTGTTAGAACGGTCCTCCCCCTGAATTTAAGGAAAAGGACAGACGAGATGAGCGAGTCGCAACAATTCAAGAATTTCCGGATATGGGCAGCCGTGGCAGTTGCTCTGGTTTATGTGGTTCTGGCGGTCAGTGGGCACGCCTAAGAACTGAAGACAATTTTAGAAGCGCACGGACCCTCCCTTGCGCTTTACCGAAAGATCAGCACGGTCGAACCTGGCGTGCTGATCTTTTGTTTGCAGCGTGCCCGATTTAGAAACCCAGTCGTATCAGTTCCGCTGCCGTAAGCTTGCCTTGTATCCTGCCGTGGGCCATCTTCTCGGCGTATTTTGCCAGAACATCCACTTCAATATTCACTGGGTCGCCATCGCGGAGTTCGCGAAGGTTGGTCGTTTGCCAGGTGTGCGGGATGATAGCGATTTCCACGTGCCTGCCATCAATGCCTGCGACGGTGAGACTGATGCCTTCAATCGTGATCGAGCCTTGCGGAACCACATACCGCGAATGCTCAGGCGGCAGTTCGACAATCAGGCGCCAGTCATCGCGAAACTTGATCTTTTGCAGGCTGATGATGGAGCCAACGCCGTCCACGTGCCCCTGCACAACATGGCCGCCCATGCGGTCCTGGGCCTTGGCGGGTAATTCGAGATTCACAAGTGATCCGGCTTTCAGACGTTGCAGCGATGTACGCTTTAACGTTTCTTCAGCTAGATCGGCAGAGAATTGATGTTCGCCGATGTCAAGCGCGGTGAGGCAGACGCCGCTCACGCCGACGCTGTCACCAGTCTTCAATTCGGATGGAATGGTCGCGGCTTTGATGGTGATGCGTGTAAGAGACCCGCGATTCTGGCCAGCTACGCGCTCCTTAGAAGCGATTTCGCCCGTTTCCTGAATGAGGCCTGTAAACATCAGATATGCGCCTCCGGCGCCAGGTAAGGATTGCGCAAGTAGCCTTCGACGGCGAAATCCTCGCCAAAGCGATGCAGAACGATGTCCTTCACCTGCGCTGCCTCGTTGAGACGGCGAAACCCTTCGCCGCCGGCAAAAGGCACCGACCCCCCGCCGGCAAGAATCTTGGGGGCGTAATAAAGAAAAATCTTGTCCACCACGCCCGTCGCAAGCGCGGTCCAGTTGACCAGCGCACCTCCTTCAATCAGCAGGCTGGTGATTTCCAATTCGCCCAGGCGATCGACGATCCTGGCAAGATCAGGACGTCCGTCACTGGAGCCGAGTGGAACCTGGTCCACACGGATTCCATGTTCTTCCAATTGGTGGCGTTTCTTTTCTTCCGCGAAGGAGCAGAAGATCAGCACGTCATCTTTGGCGGTCTTGATGAGGCGCGACTCGAGCGGACAGCGGAGACGGGAATCAAGTATCACGCGCAGCAGCGGACGGCGGCGAGCAAGGCTGGTTCGGTCTGTAAGCAAAGGATCATCTGCGATGATGGTGCCAACGCCGACCATGATCGCATCTGACTCGTGCCGCAGCTCTTGCACGTGCGCGCGAGCTTCCTCGCTGGTGATCCAGCCACCTGTGGCGCCGGTCGCGCCCAGGGCTGATGGGTTAAAGGAATCACCGGGCGGCGGGGCGATTTTGCCATCCAGCGTCATCCCCGATTTCAGGGTGACCAGGGGCCTGCGAGCGAAGATGTAGCGAGCGAACGCTTCATTGAGCCGGCGAGCTTCAGCTTCGAGCAATCCAGTTTCAACCACGACTCCGGCTGCTCGCAACTGTTCGAATCCCTTGCCGGCAACTTTGGGATTTGGATCAGCCATGGCTGCCACGACACGCTTAATCCCCGCAGCAATCAGCGCGTCAGTGCATGGTGGCGTCCTACTTTGATGGCAATGCGGCTCAAGATTGAGATAGATAGTGCCGCCACGGGCATGAGGACCAGCCTGCTCAAGGGCGAGGATCTCTGCGTGCTTCAGGCCATCAAATGTGTAGAAGGCTTCGCCAACGAACTGCCCACTGGCGTCTGTAATGACCGCACCGACGCGAGCGCCGGGAGAGGTAAGTCCGCTGCCGCGGCGCGCAAGCTCTATTGCGCGACGCATGAAGTGCTCGTCTTGTTCAGAAAATGCCATGATTTACACGATGGCCGATTGGCGAAATTAGTTTGTCGAAAATAATGACTCGGCAAAATTCTCAGCATTGAACGGCAAAAGATCGCCGACCTTTTCACCCACTCCCACATATCGCACCGGCAAGCCAAGCTCACGGGAAATGGCCACCACGACGCCGCCTTTTGCCGTACCGTCGAGTTTGGTAAGAACAATTCCCGTCACGCCTGCTGATTCGGTGAACATACGCGCCTGCTGCAATCCGTTCTGGCCGGTGGTGGCATCCATCACGAGCAGGACCTCATGCGGCGCTCCGGGAATAATACGTTGCGCGGTGCGCTTCATTTTTTCCAGCTCGGCCATGAGGCTGCTCTTAGTGTGCAGGCGGCCGGCCGTATCGATGATCACGCTGTCCGTGTGGCGGGCTTTGGCGGCGTTGAGCGCGTCATAAAGCACGGCTGAAGGATCGCCACCGGGCTTGGTCTTAATCACTTCCACGCCTGTACGTGAGCCCCAGACTTCAAGCTGTTCAATGGCTGCGGCGCGGAATGTGTCTGCGGCGCAGAGCAGAACGGTTTTGCGTTCAGTGCGCAAAGCGTGCGCCAGCTTGCCGATAGTGGTTGTTTTTCCTGTGCCGTTCACCCCCACTACCATAATGATTTCCGGCTCGCCTTTCGCAGGTTGGCCGGCACGTGCGGGAGTCGCGTTCAGAATGGCAAGCACCTGCTCCTTGATCAGTTTTTTAAGCTCGGCGGTATCCTTGATCTGCTTGCGATCGGCTTTCTCGCGGAGTTTTGACAATATCTCCTGTGTGGTTTTCATGCCCAGATCAGAGCCGAGCAGGATCCCTTCCAGATCGTCCAGCGTGCTGCTGTCTATCTCCTTGGTCAAGGCCATCACTTCATCAATGCGCTCGCTCAGGTTCTCGCGCGTGCGCGTGACCGCCTGCTTCATTTTGTCGAGGAACGATGGTTGTGGTGTTCCGAATAAGGTCTGAATCATCGCGTTTATGAGTGTCTGCTGAAGCTTTGATTATATCGGTATGCGCCTCTAGTATTCACTGCTTCGGCTCCTGCTGGGAGATTTACGAGACATGGGCCTGTGACTTAAGCTAAAGTTTGAGGGAAATGGGGGATTCACGGTTTTTTTGACCGGTTTTTCGTTGATTCAGCAGTTCGGGAAGAGGCCATCGCGGCATCTAAACACAAGACTTGCGGGAGAGCGAGAAGACGATGACCAGAGCAAATGAAGAACCACAGTTTAACATTGATGAGATGCGCCTGATCGCGGATTTGAGGATCATGCATTCCAAGGTGCATGAATTATTCGAGGTCATGACAGTGCTCAAACGCGGGCACGAAGAAAGCTTCATCCGGAGATATGCGGATCATGCCATGCTGGAGAAGGACATCCAGAGGGTGGATGAAATATACCTGTGGTTTCTTAGCCTGAAAGAAGAAGGGCTAAAGCTGAGGAAAAAATGATTCTCGGCCGGGCAAGGCAGTAGTAACAATCAGCCTTATGCCTGAGTCTGCGCGCTGACTGCGGCTGCAGCCGTGGCTTCTTCGCCGCTTACCGTGGCCGCGCGATGAATGCGCAGCTTGCCTGTCTCAAATACCTTCGTCATTGCCGCCACAACCGTGGGATCGAATTTTGTCGCCGCCAGCGAATTGATGATACGAATCACATATTCCGGGTCCATTGCCGCCTGATACGGCCGGTTGGTGGTCATCGCATCAAACGTGTCCGCGACCATGATGATGCGTGGCATCAGAGGAATCTGTTCGCCTTTGAGCCCGTGCGGATAACCGCGGCCATCGAGCGATTCATGGTGCAGTTCGATTCCCGGCAGCATGTCCCGCAGCGCTTCCACCGGACGCAGAATTGCGGCGCCCTTGGTGGTATGCGTCTTCATGATCTCGAATTCTTCCGGCGTAAGCGCGCCCGGTTTTTTCAGGATGCGGTCTTCAATGCCGATCTTGCCTACGTCATGCAGTTGCGCGGAGACTCGGATCTTTTCGATATCTTCTTCTTTCAAGCCCATCTCCGTGGCGATGAGGACGGAGTAACGCGTGACGCGGTCAGAATGGCCGCGTGTGTACGGATCTTTTTCGTCGACTGCGCCTGCCAGCATCTGGATGGAGCTCAGGAACAGCGTGCGGTTTTCTTCCGCGGCTTTCTTAAGATCATCGACGAACTGCTCCAGATCGTCCGTCATGGTGTTGAAAGTCTGCGCCAGTTCGCCAAACTCTGTGCGGCTCTTCAGACGGACACGATGTTTAAAATCTCCGCCGGCAATGGTGCGGCTGGATTCAGTCAGCACATGCAGCGGCGTGGTGAGACGCCGCGCCGCCCAGATACCCACAAAGATGCTGAAAGCGATGGCGATTAAAGCGGCGCGGATGGCGTCACGACGCATGTCAGTAATGTCGATATAAGCTTCTTCCTGGGTTTTCTGCGCGACCACGGCCCAGCCCAAACCTGTTACAGGAAAATACGTGCCGAGCATCGGAATGCGGTTCTTGCCTTCCTGGACCGAGTAGTCCATGGTGACGGCGACCGGCACTTTACCCTTCTGATCGACGAAATTCTTTACCAGTTCATTGGAGTTCATGTCCTGGCCGGTGGCATAGCGCGGACTGGGCGATGCGACGACGCGGCCTGAGCGATCCACAACGAAAGTATCCAGATTTTGTGTGTTCTTGGCTTGCTGGAGCTGCTTGACCAGGTATTGCAAATCAATTACAAGCTCAAGCGATCCGAGATAGATATGATCGGCGCTGAGGACAGGCTTCCCCACCACCATGACAGTGCGGGCTTGTTTGCCGGAACCGATGGCAAGCGGATCTCCGCTGTACTCGCGTCCGTCATGCGCAGCGGCCAGACCACGATCCAGCTCTCTTTCCAGGAAGGTATCAGGTTCAATAGTGCCCAGTTTCAGCATTAGCTGGTTTTCTGTGTTAACCAGTCGAGCGTAAGGCACGATTGAGTCTGGATCTTCAATGTAGTTCTGCAGCAGCGCCTTTACGTCTGGCGCTTCAATGTTCTTGCCGCTCAGGTTGCCGCTGCTTGTGACCTTGATAGAGAAGGCGAGACTTGAAAGCGTGGAGTTGATATCTTTCTCGCGCTGCGCAATTGATTGGGCCAGTGTGGTGGTTACGCTGTTCTGCAACAGTTTTTCATTGCTTCCCAGAGTTTCGCGGTTTCTGTCCACCATCTTGGTGGCATAGAAATAAAGCGGCACCACTCCCACCGCTATCAACACGATGAGAATCAAGTACAGAATCGGTATCCGGGCGGGCAACGGCAGTTTCATAAAGCCAGAGACGTAATCATCAAATTGTATGCTGAAATCACCCTAAATCTAACCAAAAAAGA
>JBAVUZ010000495.1:0-2506 GCA_049697035.1 Candidatus Angelobacter sp.
TGGGCAACATCACCGATGAAACCACCGATGCAATCGTGAACGCTGCCAACTCTTCCCTTTTGGGCGGTGGTGGCGTGGTTGGAGCGATCCACAGAGCCGCCGGGCCTGCGCTTCTGGCAGAATGTAAAAAAATACGCGACCAGCGCGGGCCGCTGCCACCGGGACAGGCTGTAGCCACTTCAGGAGCGAACCTGAAAGCAAAATACGTGATCCACACGGTGGGCCCGGTGTGGCAGGGCGGCAAAGTGAATGAGCCACAAATTCTTGAGAGCTGCTACTGCAACTCCATGGAGCAGGCCAATCTCAAGCGGTGCGCCAGCGTGAGCTTCCCTTCCGTTTCAACGGGGGCGTTTGGCTATCCGGTGGAACCGGCGGCGCAAATGGCTCTAAGAACCATCGCCGACCTGCTGCATAACCCGAAGTCAGTAAAGCTGGTGCGATTTGTATTGTTCGACCAGCACACGTATAAGGCTTACGCGGCCACGGCGGAAGAACTGAGCCGCGACTTTCCCCACTACAAGATCAAGGCTGAAGCATGAGAAAAAAACTGATCGCCGCGAACTGGAAGATGTACAAGACTCCGGAGCAGGCGCAGGCCTTTGTGTCCGCGTTTCTGCCTCTGGTGGCGGGACATGAGCGGGACGAGATTGTTCTCTGCCCTCCGTTTGTGCTGATCCCCCAGGTGGGATGGGCGCTGCGCGGCAGCAAGATTGCCCTTGGCGGCCAGGACATGTTCTGGGAGAGTGAAGGCGCATACACCGGAGCCGTCTCCGCGCAGATGCTGCACGCCGTCGGCTGCTCGCACGTGATCATCGGCCATTCCGAGCGGCGGCAGTATTTTGGCGAGACCGATGACACGGTAAAACGCAAGCTTCACGCTGCTTTGGTGGTGGGATTGAAACCCATCGTCTGCGTGGGCGAAGTATTGCAGGAGCGCGAAGCCGGTGTTACGGAAGATATTTTGCGGAGGCAATGCAGCATAGCTTTCCGTGAGATTGCGGGCGGCGGAGCCCATACGATTGCTGTGGCTTACGAACCTGTGTGGGCAATCGGCACCGGCAAAACCGCGACACCGGAGATGGCGGCGGAAGCGCATCGGGTGATCCGTGCCCAGGCTGCAGAAGCTTTCGGGGACGATGTCGCGGCGAAGATGCGGATTCTTTACGGCGGCAGCGTCAAACCTGAGAATGCTACGGCGTTGATGTCGCAGCCGGAAATCGATGGCGCGCTGGTGGGCGGCGCGAGTCTGGATGCGAAGTCGTTTGCGGCGATCGTGAAGTGGTAAAACCTTACCGCTGATAAACACGGATAACATTGATCCAGAATGGATCGCTAAGCCGCCTAGCTGCCATATGTCTGGCCACAACAAAATCATGCTCTGAAGTGCCCGTGGTCAAAGCCAAGACTTCATTTCAACCCGTCGAGACAATAAATCCCATAGAAATCAGCCGAACGAATTTGAGCAGTCTCACCTTTATAGAGCGAGACGTTCTGACATTCATAGAGCCCCGAGCCGGCGTCCAGCAAGGTATAGACGACATCCTTCCACGGTATCCGGCAAGACTCTACTTCTCGATTACAGCTCAGGTGGTAGGTGGACGTTTTTTCCCCGGAACTTTTTGAGGAACTCGCGAGGGTCACGAGTACGACTCCGTTCGCGTTTGTGAATGCCTCTTGAAGAATCACGGAGTCCAATACGCCGCGTGGCTTGCCTTCTTGATGTTGAGCTGCACCTTCCGCTACACCGCCTTGCCTTGTAGCCCCAGGCTGATTGCCCGGTGTTGATGGGATGTGAACCTCGGCCCTATCCGCTATGCTTGCCGTTTGTGCCTGGGTGGGCGATGGCACTGGATCGCTCATTGCGGCCAGAGACGCTGAACCTAGATATTCAAGCTTGACCGGCTTTTTGGTTTTTTTCGTTTCGTCTCCATCATCAAGCTGAACATCAGACGTGCTGTTAACCGTGAGAGCGTACTTGGCACCGATGCCAAAAGCAGGGCATTCGCTCCATTTCCCACTCTGCGCTTTTATTTGTGCTTGTTCTTCCTCCCGAGAGTCCGTGCGGCCGTATGCGGCTACCCCTCCGAGCAACCCAGCACGTATCCTTGCCGCAGTGCTTGGTTCCCACGTCTGCGTACAGGACAACAGATACAAGGCGTGCTCGCCTTTGGCTATGGTGTAGTTCAGTTTCCGGTAACTGGTGAGCGTCGTCTCGGTTGGAGGAGTATAAGTCGTCTCACAACGCGTGTTTGTATCTGCGGTGCCCGACACGAAACCCGAATCGCCGTAGCTGTGGAACTGGCCAAAGTAGGAGGTACTCCCCAGACAGTTCATATAGGAATGTCCCGGATGAGTGAACGTCGTGGAACTGGGGACGTACTCCGAGGCAGTTGCGACCACCTCGACGGATATGCTCTTCGACTGTGCCCTGCTTGCGGATGACAGGGCAACTAAAAGCATGGCGAACAAAATGGCGCGTTTCGGCACAACACCTCTGAAGAGCCAA
>JBAVUZ010000496.1:0-15658 GCA_049697035.1 Candidatus Angelobacter sp.
GGCTTGTGCTGCTCCTGCCCCGGCAGAAGAGCTGAGAAAAGAATGAACGTGGATGCAAGGAGCAGCTTCATGTGCTCAATGAGCCTCACCGCTTCACCGATTTCTCTTGAATCTCAGCTCATACTCCTGGCCGTCGACCGAGCTGGTGCGCATGAGGTAGAAAACATCGGCCCAGGTCCGGCCTTCATCCCTGCTTTCCTGTTCCACGCGGAAGAAGCCGTGATCGGTCCTGTTGTCATCCTGCGTCAGCGTGATCGCGTTTCCCCGCAACGTGTAGTTCCCGTTGCCGAAGTAAGCTTGCGTCGTAGTGATCAGTTCACTGGCGGTGAGGTGATACTGTTGCGCAGCGGCGGCATTGGCAAAGCGGCCATTTCCTGCGAAGGTGATCATGTCGCCGGCAGTGGCGGTGGCGGCGATCCACTCTCCGGCCAGAAGCTTTCGCATGGTCTGGGTCTGATCGCCCGGCTGCCAGTTCCTGAAGCTGAGATTGTAAAAAAACTTGGGCCAGTTGGTGGTGCCCCTGTTCTCGCCCATGCAGGCGCTCACCAGCGAATCTTTTGAGAGACCGGAGATGACGGCGATGCGGTTGTTGAGCTTCGCCACCATCACAAAGCCGAGGCGGCTTTCCTGCGGATTATTAGGCTGAGCGATGCCGCGCCGGATGATGACGTACTCCCAGCCCTGTCCTGAGTAGCCGTGAATGATCGATTCCGGAAAGGCGAAGCCGGCGGGTGTCTGGTTGCGCAGCACGAAACTGCGTAGCCATACGTCGCGAAATGCGTTGTTGGCGTCCTGGAGCAGGTTGGCGCTGGCGGGGCGCATCGGCAGCAGGTAGATCAGGCACTTTTCATTCGTCTCCGATGGAGGTGAAGAGAGCATGATTGCATCAGAGAGCTTCTGCGCGGTCCAGCCCGCTGGCGCCGTGTAGACATATTCATTGAGCGTGGTGAGACCGACTGCGCCGGGCGCTCCGCCCGATGCGTTGCCGGTGGGCGCATTTCCATTCGGCGCATTTGAGACCGCAGGTGGCGCGGATGAGCCTTTCAGAGAGGCGCGCGCCAGCATGGCGTTGACAGCCGGAAGATTCCGGGCAAGCAGGTCAGGGCTTGTTGTTTCCAGGCCAACTGCTACGTACGTGGACCCAGCTTTAGCGCTGTACCAGACCATGGTTTCGGGTGGATTGTTTGGCATTTGCACTTCAATTTTTGACCAGATGAAGTTGCCGGTTACGCCGTTTTGCGGCGACGTGCCGGGCTTCATGATGCCGGCGAGATTTCCTATGATCGTGGAATGACGCTGAGTCACGCTCTGCGGCGTCTCTTCAGAAGGCAGAAACTGGACCCGCAAAAACTGTTGTGGCGTCGAGTCAGGAGAATAATACTTGACGGTCCCGAAGAATTCCTGCTTGGTCCAACCCGGAGGGATGGTCACAGTGAGCGGGCCAACCGTGAGTGGGGCCTGCGGGAAAACAGTGCTACTTGCCAGGAAAAAAGCGAAGAAACAGAGCCCATGTCGCAGATGCCGTGTGGTCATATCTGGTGCTCCCGGCTGGGGATTTTACTGCCTAATCATAGTGAATGCCAGACAACAATCGTTACTTGTGGATCGACGAATTTGAGGCTTTGGCCCGTTCTTGTAACGCCTTCATGCTCACGGGAGCAAAAGCCGAAGAGTTGGTGTCAAAAGAATCCTACGGGCCAAAGTAAAAGGCCCATCGGACTGCCGCAGTCTTGAATGAATTTCAGCGGGAGTTCACCGGAGGATTGTCACCTATGCTTGTCGCGAATCTTGCAGGTTCCATCTTTGCCAAAACGCCCATGGCTGCTCTTGTGCTGCTGCAATCCGGCAGCGGCGCGCAGCGCTTTAGTTTGTGGGAAATGTGGCTGCATATGCAATGGCCGGCGCGCAGCATTGCCATCATTCTGCTCGGCATGTCAGCGTGGTCCATGGGCGTGATGATGGACCGCTGGCTTGCCTTTCAGGCGGCGCGGAAACAGTCGCGCCAGTTTGCTCCGATTGTTGCCGGCGCGTTGCGTGAAGGCAAGCTTGATGAAGCTATCCGTGTGGCGGAACGCAACAAGAAAAGCCATCTGGCGAAAGTGGTGAATGCGGGGCTGTTGGAGTTCCGCGCGCATGAGGTATCTGCAGAAATTCCGGGCGACAAGATTGAAGCCAGCCGGCGCGCGCTGGAGCGGGCTTCAGCGATTGTCCATGCTGAACTGGAGCGCGGCCTGAGCGGACTGGCGACCATTGGGTCGACTGCGCCGTTCGTTGGGCTGCTGGGTACGGTGATCGGCATCATCGACGCTTTCCGCGAAATCCAGGGTGAGAACGCCACCGGCATCAGCGCCGTGGCTGGGGGAATTTCTGAAGCGCTGGTGACAACCGCCCTGGGCCTGACCGTGGCTATCCCTGCGGTGATGATGTTCAACTACTTCACCACCAAGATCAAGGCGTTTGACGTGGAGATGGATAATTCGTCGAGCGAATTAGTGGATTATTTTCTGAAACGCAGCACGGTGGCACGGCGTTAACCTTCAGTATCAACGTTACGCCCATGGTTGGACGTGATGCTGGCCTTGCTGATTATTTTTGTGTTGATCACGCCGATGCTGCATCCGGCTGTGCCGGTGAACCTGGCCAGGACGACGAATCCAATCGCCATGTCCGATGCCGGCAATCCGGACGCGCTATCCTCCCGGTAATGCGCGACGGCAAATTGTTTCTGGACAGTGAGAGCGTAACCGGCGAGTCTTTAGTGCGGAGAACTGATGGAATCGCGCACAGCACGGCTCCGACTTTGGGCGCGCGAAAAAAGGCGGCAACGCTTATGAGGCTTTGCTCAAATCTGTCTCAATGCGGATGGTCGGAGGCAGATCGAGTTTCTGGGCGAGACTGGTCAGCACAGATTCCAGTTCGCGCATAGTGTCAAGATCCATGTCAGCGGGGGCGGTAGCCGCTTCAATAGCGGCCGCGGGATCTTCAACCAGCAAGCAGGCATTTGCCGGGGATTTGCTGATCCACAGGGCCAACTGGTCACCGCACTGCCTGAGTGCTTGTAACAACGGCTCGGATTCACTCATCGGGGGAAAATGTGCCAATGCGCACCTCTCAAACGCTTTTGGATGCTTAGACCCGGGCACCTGTCCCGCCAGAACAGAAATACTTTGTGCTTTCTGGCAGGAAGTTGCCCGCCTTACAAAACCCAACAGTTCGTTACAGGGCTTAGAGAATCGTTACAGGGCTTTCAAAACACCGGCGGGCAATCAGTGTTTGTATGGACAGTACGAAAAAGCTAAGACCTGAACCAAACGTGAGAAAAGTCGGGCCTGGCGAAAATCGGAGGAGATTATGAATCGTTTAAGAATGATGTTGGTTGGAGCGGCACTGATTACCGGCGGTTCGGCTTTGGCATCGGCACAAGTGGTCCAGCAGGACGTGGCATTCCGCGATCATGACAGAGATCGGGATCGCGACCGGGACAGAGACAGGGACCACGATCGCGACCGAGATCGCGGCTACAACTACCGGGTCTATCGCGATCGGGATGGGGACAGGGATGACCGCCGCTACGTAGATCGGGACGGGCGATATGACCGCGGTTACAACGGCTACTACAACCGCCGTTGGGACGGACATCGCTGGCTCTATTGGAACGGGTACGGGTGGGTTTACTAAAAATTGACGTTAGCTCTTTCTGAGAGCCAAAGGCGGAACGTGCAGCACAGGCGTCCCGCCTTTTCGTTTTTGCAAACAAAGTTGTTGGTGAAAAGGGAGGAGCGGCACTCTCTGCCGCCCTCCGTCATGGATTGTAATCTTCTACTGGTGCCGGATGTCTCCCGCAGCCACCAGCCCCGCGTCAACTTCAATGAACACTGCGCGGTTGCTGTTCACTAAATACACGATCATGCTTTGGGGGCCCAATGGCGTTTGCAGGGACATTGCATTGCGTCCATTGGCGTTGGCAACAAAGGTCCCGTTCATCGCCTGCCCAAAGGTGATGCCGCCGCTGTTGTTGATGTCAATAATGCCGTTAAGCCTGCTTACTCCGTCAGCAGTAAATTCGGAAATTGAATCCAGCTCTGAGCCGCCACTCGCGCCGGTAAAATTCATCCCGTAGGTCCCCTGGAAAGATCCAGCGGTAAATGGCGCAGTCTGTTGCTGGAGCGCGGCGCCGGACGTCAGAAAGCTGGTATCGATTTCCAGCACAAGCACGCCCCCGCTGGAAGGATAGATGATCAGGGAGAATGTGCCGGCGCTGGTGTTGAGGGTAAGAGTGCCGCGCCCATTGGGCGCCATGGCATATGTGCCGGTGAGCGGCACAGTTGTAGCGACAGAGCCGCCGTCATTGAAGTCTTCGATTCCGGTGGTGACGTTGCCGGCGCCGTCAGAGGTCAGCACTCCACCGGCGGCAAATGGGTTGCCGTTGAGCAAATCAGCTCCGGCAATCGTGAATGCAAAGGGCCCGGAAACAGATGCATTGCTGAATGGCCCGGTCTGGCGGAACGCCTCGCCGCCCAGAGCGGGGACAGTGTTAGTCCCCACAATTTTCAGATGATTGGCGTCGACCACGTAGTAAGCAAATGTCAGAGCGCCGCGGGAGGTATTGAGCGTGGCCGTGCCACGGCCAGAGGCGGTCATGGGGATCGATCCGGTCATTGGATCATTGGTTACGATCAGGCCGTTGTTATTGGAGTCGTCCAAGCCGGAGGTGAGCGTGCCAGAAGCGTCAGAGGTAAATATACCGCCCACTGCCAGGGGGACTGAGCCAGTATCAATTCCTGACAAGGTGAAAGCGAAAGAGCCGGCGAGCGCAGCATTGGAAAAAGCGGAAGTCGTTTGCTGGTCAATTGTGCCGCTGCCTGTTGCGCGATTATCGAAGCGGGTCACCAGCGCGTGACCACCGGCCACGATCACAAAATCCAGAGTTGAATTGCCGGCAGGTGAATTGAGCGTGATGGTACCGCGCCCGTCCGCCCGCACCAGATAGGTTCCGCTCACAGCGGCATTGGGACTGACAGCAGCTCCGCTGTTGATGTCCTGAGTGCCGGAGGTAATATGACCGGCGCCATCGGCCACAAAACTGCCGGCAACGGCCAGAAAGCCTCCAGCGTCAAGACCGGTATAAGAGAAGGCAAAAGAGCCATTCAGGTTCGCGTTGGTAAATGTCCCTTGAGGAGGAGGAAAGCTGATGCTGTTGCCCCCTCCGCATCCTGCAATTGTTACCAGAGCGATTGCGGCAGCTATAAACAAAGGAAAGCGCTTGTTTACCGGCATGGTTTTCTAACCTCGCGATTTTCAAAGAAGTATGACATCAAAAATCAGAGACCGAACCTGGCTTTGTTGATTGAGTCTCTTCGAACCCATTCATTCCTGCAAAAATTTTCGTTCACAAACCGCAGACCCTATGCACCAGTCACAGGAGTCTATATATTGGCGCAAAACTTGAGTTTTAGGAGGATGTCGAAAGGTGGGATGCTTGTGCTGCCCCATTAGGCTATTGGCGATTGGGTAAAGTTTTGTTAAAGGGGCAACCCATTTATAATATAACGATAGTTGACCTCATGATTTTCCTGGAGCTTTCCACCCATGATTAAGTTTTTGCAAAGCGGCAACAAAGCCGCCAAATATATCCTTGCCGGATTTCTCTTAATTCTTGCCGCCAGCATGGTGACCTACCTGATACCCGGATTTATGGGTGATACCGCAGCGAGTGAAACCGGAGTGGTGGCGTCCGTGGGCGGCCATGAGATCAAGCGCGAAGAGGTAGCCCGGGTGGTGCAGGCACAGTCGCGCGGGAACCAGATCCCGGATTTTTATCTGCCTATCCTGCGGCAGCAGGCGGTCCGGCAGCTGATCCAGCAGGCCGAACTGCAGTATGAAAGCGAGCGCATGGGGCTGAAAGTTTCAGACCAGGAGTTTCGCGACGAGTTGCAGTATGGCCCGTATAGGCAATATTTTTTTCCTGGCGGCAAGTGGATTGGCGCGGAAAAATATAAGGAGCTGCTGACGCAGGGCGGCGGAACGGTAGAAAACTTTGAGCGCGACGTACGGCTTGACCTGCTCCAGCGGAAACTGGTGAACGTGATCGGCGCCAGCGCCACCGCAACCGATGCGGAAGTGGAGCAGGCTTACAAAGACCAGAACACGAAAGTGAAATTTCAGTACGCCATCATCAAGATGGACGACGTTTCCAAGACCATCAAGCCGACTGACACGGAATTGAAGGCTTTTTACACCGCGAACCAGGCGCGCTACACGAACTCTGTTCCGGAAAAGCGGCAGATCAAGTATTTTGTGCTGACCGACAAGAACTTCGCCGACAAGGTGACCGTGGATCCAGCTGAGATACAGCGCGCTTATAGCGCCAACCAGAATGCCTATCGCATTCCGGAACGGGTGAAAGTCCGCCACATCCTTATTGAAATGCCCAAGCCAGGACCGGACGGCAAGGTTGACCAGAAAGCCATGGATGAAGCGCGCGCCAAAGCCATGGATGTGTTGAAGCAGGCAAAGGCCACCTCCGATTGGACCGAACTGGCCAAGAAATATTCCGGCGATCCCGGCAGCAAAGACAAGGGCGGCGAACTGGGCTGGTTGAATAAGGGCCAGACAGTGCCGGAATTTGAAAAAGTCGCATTTGCCCAGAGCAAAGGACAGATCAGCGACCCGGTGCAGTCATCTTTCGGGTTTCACATCATCCAGACGGAAGATAAAGAAGATGCGCACCTGAAGCCGCTGGCCGAGGTAAAACCGGCAATCGAAGAAGCCATCAAGCAGGAAAAAATCAAAGGCATGATGACCCAGGCTGCGACGGATGCGGAAGCCCTTGCGCAAAAACAGGGGCTGGATAAAGCCGCCAGCAAGTATGGCGCACAGGTTGTCAGCAGCAATCCGATTACCCACAGTGACGCACTGCCCGGCATTGGCCCCCAACCCCAGTTAATGGACGCGATTTTCTCCGCCAACGAGAAGTCAGGCCCGCAGGTTGGCCAGACACCGCAAAGCACCGTGGTGTTTGAACTGACCAAGATCGAGCCGGCGCGCACGCCTTCCTTTGAGGAGATCAAAGACCGCGTGGCGACGGAATTCAAGAACCAGCGCGCGGCCGATCTTCTGCGGCGCAAGGCCCAGGAAATGGCGGACCGCGCACATGCCGAGCACGATCTGGCGAAAGCCGCGAAGGAAGCCGGCGCCACGTTTAAGACCAGCGACATGGTTTCACGGACCCAGCAGGTCCCGGACATTGGCAGCATGTCAGGGGCGGCCAGCGCGGCTTTTACGATGAAGCCGGGCGACATCAGCGGGCCGGTGAACCTGGGGGCAAGCGAGGCGGTGCTGCAGATTGTGGAGCGGCAGGAGCCTTCTGCATCTGATGCTGATTTTGCCAAGCAACGCGACCAGCTGCGCGAGCGCATTGCCGGACAAAAGCGCCAGGAAGTTCTGGGCCTGTTTGTGAACGATCTCAATACCCGCCTGGAAAAAGAGGGCAAGGTAAAGATCAACAAAACAGAAATGGACAATCTTGCCAAATCTCGCAGCTAAGACTGCATCATAGAGAACTATGCTGTCCCAGCGATCGGCCGGAATACTGCTGCATCCAACCTCACTGCCTTCGCTGGGTGGTATCGGCGATCTTGGGCCGGAAGCCTACACTTTTGCGGACTTCCTGGCCCGCTCCGGCCTGCGCTTATGGCAGGTGCTTCCGCTCTCACCACCCGGCCTGGGCAACTCGCCCTATTCGGCCATCTCCGCCTTTGCAGGCAATCCGCTGCTGATCAGCCTGGAAAGGCTGGCTGAACGCGGCTGGATAGAAAAAGACCAGCTAAAAAAACTTCCATCTCCGCACGACCGGGTAAATCACGAGGAAACAAAAGCCGTTAAGCTGCCTTTGCTGCAAAGGGCAGCACAGAATTTCCTGGAGCGCGGCAATGGCGACCTTGGCCGCTTTGGCGAATTCAAGCGGGCCCACGCCGGTTGGCTGGAAGATTTTGTGCTCTTTGACGTAATGCGCCAGGTCCATCAGGGCGCTACCTGGAGCTCATGGCCAAAGGAACTGGCGCGGCGTGAAGCCGAAGGCCTGCACAAATTCGGATTGGAATACCAGCGAGAACTGGAAGTTGAGCGGGCCATCCAATTCGCATTTTTTGAGCAGTGGCGGGCGCTGCATCAATACTGCCGCCAGCGCGGCATCGGGATCGTGGGCGACGTTGCCATCTTTGTGAACTATGATTCCGCCGACGTGTGGCGCAATCCCGATTTATTTTTTCTGGACGAGAACCTGCTGCCCACAGTCGTGGCCGGAGTGCCACCGGACGCTTTCAGCGTGACCGGCCAGCGCTGGGGAAATCCTTTGTATCGTTGGGACGTGTGCAAGGCCAGCGGTTATCACTGGTGGACGCGGCGCATGAAAAGCACTCTGGAGATGTGCGATATTGTGCGTCTGGATCACTTCCGCGGTTTTGAGAGTTATTGGGAAATCCCAGCCGATGAGCCCACGGCGGTGCATGGCAAATGGGTGAAGGGGCCGTGTGATGATTTGTTCAATGCGTTGCGCGCGAGCCTGGGCGACCTGCCGTTTATCGCTGAAGACCTAGGCTTGATCACCGAAGAGGTGCATGCTCTTCGCGAGCGGCTGGGTATTCCCGGCATGAAGGTGCTGCAATTCGGCTTTGGCGACCCGGGCGCGCATATTTATCTTCCGCAGAATTTTGAGCCTAATTGCGTGGTTTACACCGGCACCCATGATAACGATACGACGGCGGGGTGGTGGAAATCTTCCGCGAACAAGGAAGAGAAGCGCTTTGCCGCAAACTATTTTGGCGAACCCGCGGACGGGATGCACTGGGCATTCATCCGCGCGGCGTTTTCTTCAGTGGCGAGGATGGCCATTGTGCCTTTGCAGGATTTTCTGGGCCTGGGCAGCGATGCCCGCATGAACACGCCTTCGCTGAGCGACGGCAATTGGGGCTGGCGCTTTAAAAAGGGCGCGCTGACGAATGCATTGGCGGAAAAGCTGGCGACGCTTACAACTGTCTGCGATCGCAACCCGCAAGCGCTAGCTGCTGACCAGCAGGGCCACGGGGAAGTGCGCGAAGACTTCGCGGCATAACAGCGTGCGCTGCGGACCCACCCTGATCCTCTCCCCGGTAAAAACATTTTCCAGAAACTCCGGGCAGCGGGACGGAGCCGGCAGCTCAGTGTTTTCCCACAAAGATGCCAGTGGAGCACGCATGGAGCCGCCGGCCAGGATATAACTGAGGCGCGGCACGGCGACGATTGCCATTTGGCTGGCATGCTCACGCGCGAAAGCGACTACATGCTGCTGTTTTGTGCCTTTGGCGTGCATTGGCTGGTACAGGCCGGGATGAAACAGATCACGGCGGTCACGACGCACGCGCAGCGCCTGCATGGTTGTCCACATCTTGATGCGCCCATCCTGATAGTTCTCAAGCAATTCGGCGCACAAAGCCTGAAGATTGCCCCCTTCAGCTTTGCGGTCAAGCTCCGTCAGCAGCCGTTCGCGCAAGGCGTAATCCACTGTACGACGATTGTCAGGATCGACCAGGCTGAAGTCCCATAACTCTGTGCCCTGATAGATGTCAGGATTGCCGGGGGATGTGAGCATCAGCACGCGCTGCGCCAGAGAATTGATTGCGCCGAAGAAATTTACGTGCGGCATAAAAGTCCGCATCTGTTCCAGGAAAGCGTTTGGCTTGGCTGGCGTACCCGAAATCAGAATTTTCTCAATGAAGTTCCGCAACGCTTCCACATACGCCGGATCGTCACTGATCCAGCTTAGATTTACTTTGGCCTCATGCACCGCCTTGGACATGTATTGCTGGATTCTTTCTACATATTCTTCGCGTTCGGTGTCCGTACCAAACTCGAATGGCCAGGTTCCGACCAATGTCTGATAAAGGAAATATTCTTCATTCGAATCCGGTACCTGGCGGCCATCCGGAAGCATGCGTTTGCGCAGACGGTTGGCCCTGCGCCAGCGCAGCGCGTGCGCTCCCCATGTTTTCGGCATTTCAGAGAGCACGTCCAGCCGCGCGCGCACATCCTCACTGCGCTTGGTGTCATGCGTGGAAGTGGCCAGCATGGAATAGGGCCAATTTTCAGCGCGCTTGCGATTGCCGGAATGAAACTCTTCCGGGCTGATGCCGAATTGCCGCGGCGATCCTCCCACTTCATTGACGGCAATGAACCGGTTATAGACATAGCACGCAGTGTCTTCCATGCCCTTGGCCATTACTGGCCCGGTGAGCTGCTGAAATTTGAGTGTGAAGTGCAGCTTTTTGCGATAGAGATCAGATTGATCTTCCGCATGCTTGTGCTTCAGCAGCAGGATGTCGCGAAGAAAATCAAAGCTGGCTGGAGCTTTATCTGTGTTGCGACGCTTGGCTTTGGCAACAGCTTCATGGATGTAAGCACGGTCGCGTTCGGTCATCTCTCCGCGTTCGTCAATATACGTGCGATAAACAGGGAAACAAGCGATGGTTTCACGAATCACGTCGCGCAAAGACTTGCGGGTAAAGTCGCGGGCATAGCGGTCCGTGGCGGAAATGGCGTCAAGCATATGCGCCAGCACATTGACTTCACTGGCAAGCGAGGCATGCATGATCAGCTTCTTGCTGTTATAGATGATGGTTTCCACGTCCTGGGCTCCGCTGGCAAAACGGTGATAAAAATTGGTGAAACTCTTCTCATTGCGGTGATCAATGAACAGACCGTTCACCAGCGTGGTGAAGTCATAGCCTGAAGTGCCGTCCACCGGCCACTCGCGAGGAAGCTCCTCTCCGGGCTCCAGAATTTTTTCCACTACGGTGTAGAGCAGGGCGCGTTGGTTCATCCAGTCATGCTGGCCAAAAGCCTGCTGCAGGTCCAATTCAATTCCGTTTTCCGCCAGCGTGCCGCGCGGCGTTGCGCCATTGCACTGGCTGGCGGCATAGAGCATTTGCAGGCGCACCATGTATTGCCTGGGATTCAGCAGACCGTCGCAATGGTCCACGCGCACGCCCTGCACCATATCGTCGGCCAGCAGGTGGCGTAACAATTGGTGGGTCGCGGCAAAGACGCGCGGATTTTCCATGCTCAGGCCAATGAGATCATTTACGTCAAAGAAGCGCCGATAATTAATTTCTTCGCCGGAGACGCGCCAGTTGGCCAGACGGTAAACCTGCGCTTCCAGCAGACGATGGAGCGAATCGAAGCTGCGCGGATCGCCGGGACGTCCATTCATCAATGTTGCCGCGCGCGCCGCGGTCTCCTGCAAGTCCGGAGACTTTTCCATCAGCTCTTTCCACGCCACAGCCAGGGACGCGATGGCACGCCGCCTTTGCCGCACCAGATCGCCTTCCAACGCGCTGTGCGAAGGCAGGTTACGCAGTCCAGATAAAAGATTGCGCAGCTCCTGCGGCAGGTCATAGGCACGCGGCTCAAAAATCAAGGGGACGGTTTGAGGATCGAGCGGCAGGTGCTTGTCGAAATAGTCGACGTGAAATTCGCCGTTACTGCTCACCAGACGGATGTGTCCCGCCTCAAGCTCGGCGCCGTACTGGTCGCCCAGGATGGGAAGAAGAAGCTTGTTGCGCAGCTCCGGCTTTAGTGGCTCCCAGTCAAGATCAAAAAATTCCGCGAATTCGGACGCGCGGCCATTGGCCAGCACGTCCCACCACCACGGGTTTGCTCCCAGGCCGATCCCCATGTGGTTGGGAACGATATCGAGCACCTGACCCATGCCGTAATTCTTTAGTTCACTTACCAACTCCTGCAGCTCCTCATAGCTACCGACTTCAGGATTGAGCTGGTTGTGGTCTGTAATGTCATAACCGTGCTGGCTTCCGGTGCGGGCCTTGAGGATGGGCGAGGAATAAATGTGCGAGATGCCCAGAGCATGCAGATATCCCACAAGACGGCGCGCATTCTCAAAGCGAAAGCCGGCGTTGAACTGCAGGCGATACGTTGAAAGCGGCCTGGCGCTGCCTTTCTCTGACGCCAATCGATCAAGGCACTCGGAGATTCCGCTCGTTTCTGGCGTCAATATCGCTGGGTTGGCTCTCATGGGACTGAATCGCGAAAGGACAGTTCTAAGACGCAACACTCCAACGAATTTAGATGCATAAATCCGTCATGATGTGACATGGTGCGTGAGCGCTTTGCTAATTTTGCCGGAACAGTTGAAAATAGATTTTGGAAAATAAAGGAGCTAGATCCAGCATGCCAGCAACCGGTGAACTGATCAGAATGATGAATTACGTGGACGACATTGCCGCTACGCTTCGCCGCATCGTGGTTGGAATTTCCGGCATGACCCCGGAAGAACGCAAGCGGCTGGCCGACTACATGCGCAACTCCGACCCCAGCTTCATGAAAACCCTGGAGAGCCTGGACAAAGGCTAGCTTGATGGCCGAAATCCGGACCATCGCGGTCATCGGTGCCGGAGCCATTGGCCGCGGAATCGCTTTTGCCGCTGCGCTGGGCGGCTATCGCACCATCCTGGAAGATATCTTGCCTTCCAGCCTGCGCACCGCTGCCGCCGAACTGCGTGAGCATCTGGCCCGCGCCGCCGATCTTGGGACGGTCAGTAAGCCAGAAGCGCTGGCTGCTTTCAGCCGCCTGGAATATGCTTCCACGGTGGAACACCCCGCGCGCGAAGCCGATCTGGTGATTGAAGCCGTGCCGGACGAACTGGAATCAAAGATCGAAATCTTCACTTTGCTCGATAAAATCTGCCGCCCGCAAACCATGCTGGTCTCAAACACTACAGCGCTCAGCGTGAGCGAAATCGCTTCTGTAACTTATCGCGCCAGCAAGATCGCGGGCATGCGGTTCGCCAATCCTGTTTTCAGCAGCAAAAATTTGGAAATCGTGCGCGCCCGGCTTACCGACGATGAAACCATTGCCTCGTGTATTGAAGTCGGCAGGCGCATGGGCAAACACGTAGCCGTAATTGCGGAAAATGATCTTTAAAATTCCGCATCGCCGCAGAAAACTTCCGCGCGCCCGCGGCCAGCCTCGCCAGCCAAAAGCGCTAAGTTTTGCGCCGCATCAATCGCAGGTCCGATAGATAAATATCCAGCGGATTCAATCCGGCCACGCTACGATGCCCCAGCCCAATGCTATCGGCCTTATCCATCTGCAATTCCTGCCGGTTGACCTTGTCTGCAACGGCTGCAATACGCCGCCGCAGATATTTCAGATCACACGGCCTTGTAACGTAATCATTGGCGCCGGCTTCATATCCTGTCTGGATTTCTTCCGGCTGCTCGGTTCCGGCAATCAGGACCACATACGGAGCATGGTTTGTGGTCTGGGTCCGCAGCCACTGGCAAAGCTCAATGCCGTTCAACTTTGGCAGGTCCCAGTCCAGCAGGCAAACGTCAATGGTGCGTGTGCGTAGTAACTCGCGCGCGTTTTCGCCATCGCTGGCAGAAACCAACTGGTAGCCCCACTGGACCACTGTCCGTTCCAGCGTCATTCGGGTGAGCAAATCGTCTTCAGCAACAAGAATTGTGAGGGTCTTCATACTTACCTTACTGATTGATTAAAGTAAGCTGACTCTAACAAATTGCACCCCCGGATTGCGAGATTACCTCGGTTTTTCTCATTCCCAAAATGGGAACTATCAAACCGGCAATTTCTTACTCGCGCCCGCCAATTCCGCGCTTTTTTGCCTATCCTGCTTTAATTTCCCGCCGGCTTGCTGCCCATCCCAGGCAGTGGCAGACGCCCGTCCGCGCCGCTGGTCAGCGCAATAAACTGCGGGTCTTTATAGAGTGACGCAAACACCGCATCCACGCGCGCTTCCATCATCTCTTTGCTGCGGACAGACTGGTAGCGTTCATATTCAAAGAAGTGGCGCTTCAGCAGCGATAGCGCTTTCTCTTTCTGTCCCAACTGTGCGTAGATCGCCGCTAGGTTGTAGCTAGCGCACAAAATCGCTTCATTATCTTTTGCGATCTTCAGCGCTTCGTCGCCATGTCCATTGCCTGCCATAAAGGCTGCGGCAAAGATCAGGTTGAAAGGCTCCTTCGGATCCAGCGCCAGCGCCTCGCGCGTGTATTGATCGGCCTTTACTTTGTCGCCTTCAGAGTTCCAATAGACGGCCAGGTTTCGGTAAGCCAGCGCCAGCGGAAACTCCTGTGTTGAAGCTTCCATCAGGTGCAGGCCTTTTTTAAAGTCGCCTTCATGGATCGTCATCTTGCCCAGCCCATGCAGCGCCACGGCCCGCGAAAGCGGATCAGCCGGCATGGCCAGGATCGCGTTGAAGGTGGTGCGCGCTTTGTCCCACTCGCCCGTGTGGTGCCGATACAACTCACCCAGGTAGCGCAGCGGCGTAGGATCGTTGGGATCAATGCTGTGCGATGCCTTGTAGAGCCTCTCCGCTTTAGCATAGTCGGCGGCATTTTCGGCCCGCAGGCCGGCGCTCATCGCTTTTTGGATCTGCTCGCTGATCACAGGATCAAAATTCGGGCCATCGGGCATCACCTCGGCGTTCAAGTCCGTTACGCCCAGTTTCTTCAGCTCTTTTACCGCGTCTTTGGCCTTGCCGGGAAACATGCATTTCTGTTCGACGACCTGCTTCAACTCAGCAATGGCCGCCTGGTTGTCACCCGCTTTGGCCTTTGCCTTGGCGGCTTCCATCTTCTCTTTCACCGCCGACTCGCGCTTCTTCATCTCGCTTTCCAGCAGCTTTTCCAGGTCGCCCACCTTGAGCTTGCCTTTTGTGTTCTCAAGTTTGGTCACCACCGTGCCATCGGCCTGCACCAGCACAGCCACCGGCAGTTTCCCGTCCGGGACATACTTCTGCCCCAGCGCGCTCTGCACATCCACAATTCCCATGGTCACGCACTGCTGGGAATAAAGCTGCAGCGTGCGCGACTCGCGCAGGCTTGAGCGCTCAACCTCCTGTTTGCCCGTGGGGAACCAGTACACCGCCAGGCCTTCTTTCACCGGCTCCTGCGGCGTAATCAGCTTCCACGGCACCATATAGGTCTGCTGGCTCGACCCTCCGCCCATGCCGCCCATGCCGCCGCCACCGCCACCGCCACACGTGGCCCAGCTCTGCGGCACAAGTAACACGTAGATCATCAGTAGGCATACAACGCGTTGCATGAGAGGAGTTTTCATGGGGCAAATTATACAGCAGCACTGCTGGCCAGGCGCCGTTCTATCTGGCCCCAATTCAGGTTGCCTTTCCCCCAAGAAACCTCTTGGGACGAAACGCATGCTTGTTCTTCCTCCGATCACTGGGGTTCCTCCGCGTCTCCGCGCCTCCGCGGTGAAATTTTGGTTTTCCGATGTCGCGCGATTCCGGCGATCTCTTTTCTCATTCTTCTTCATCCTCGGTGAGGTTTTTCAACATTACGCTTGTCCTTGTCACATTCCATGCCGCCAGTTGGATCGTGTACGCAAGCTGTCCAATCTGCCTGTGGTTCAGCTTGCCCTCCAGGATCGCTCCCTGCAACCTCCTGATCGCCATCTGTATGCTGTCCGCGTCTTCCATCGGTCCCAGGTCAATCACAGCCGTCTTGGCCTCTTCCACCCGTTCATGCATGTGGCAGAGTTTTCTGCCTCGCACCCGGGGCGCTCCGCACTGGCGGCCATTGAGGTATGTGTGCCGGCACCGTGCCGCTTTCTGCGCTTTTTCCA
>JBAVUZ010000497.1:0-1971 GCA_049697035.1 Candidatus Angelobacter sp.
TCGGCTTATATTTATCTGCTGGAGCATGTGCCCACGCCCAAGGTGGCGACCTATGCGTACGTAAATCCGATTGTCGCGGTCTTTCTGGGCTGGATCATTCTGCGCGAACAGGTAGATGTGTTCATGCTGTTAGGGACGGCGATTATTATCGTGTCCGTGGCTCTGGTGAATACGTCAAGGCTAAAGCATGAACCCGTTGATATCCCAGTGAGCGAAGAGACTTGTCCGAAGACCGTGAATGTGGCGGGAGATTGAGAAGAATTTGCTAATTGAGTGATTTGGAAATTGGGTAATTGAAAACCTGGATTGTCTAATTCCTTTTGATCTTCAATTACTAAATTACCCACCTACCAAGTCCGGTTTACTTTCTCTTCCACCTGATCCCATCCTTGGTGTCCTCAACCAGAATCCCCGCGTCGGCAAGCTGTTTGCGGATGGCGTCGGAACGGGCGAAGTCGCGGGCTTTTTTGGCGGCATTGCGTTCCTCGATCAGGCGGTTCACATCAGCGTCTGAAATGGCATCTGCCGGGATATCGGATTCTTTAAGAATGCCGTGGGACCTGGCCCATTCCATGGCGGCCTTCATCTTTTCCGCATCATCATCTTTCAGGACAGCAAATATTTCGTCGAACTGCTGTAAAGCCTCCAACAGGGGCGCCTTGTCGCCTTCGCGAAGCGCGCCGCGATCAGCCAGGATGTTGGCTTCGCGCACCATGTCAAAAATCGCCGCCGAGGCGTAAGCTGTGTTCAGGTCCTCTTCCATGCCGGCGCGCATTTCGCTTTTAGCCTTGGCTGCCGCTTCCTGCGCAGATGGGTTGGTCCCCGCAGGAAGCTGAGACATTCGAATGCGCGCATCAAAAGTGCGCAACCGCTCCACGGATTTCGCGCCCTGCTCCAGTCCGGCAAAAGTAAAGTTCAACTGCTTGCGGTAAGGAACTGAAGTGAGCAGGAAACGGATAGCGGATGGTTTATGGCCTTTTATCAGCAGGTCGCGCAAAGTATAGAAATTGCCAAGGCTCTTTGACATCTTCTCGCCTTCCACCAGCAGGAAGCGCACGTGCATCCAGTGGCGAGAAAAAATCTTGCCGGTCAGCGATTCTGATTGCGCGATTTCATTTTCATGATGCGGGAAGGTCAGGTCTTCGCCGCCGGCATGCAAATCAAAGCTATCGCCCAGGTACTTCATGGACATCACGGAGCATTCAATATGCCAGCCCGGACGCCCCGGCCCGATCGGACTCTCCCAAAATGCCTCACCTTCTTTAGGAGCTTTCCACAGGGCAAAATCACGTGCATTGTCTTTCTCATATTCGTCAACGTCCACGCGGGAGCCTATTTCCATGCCGGCAAAATCTTTCTTTGAGAGCTTGCCGTATTCGGGGAATTTGGCGATACGGAAATAATAGGAGCCGTCTTCAGTGCGGTAAGCGATCCCTTTTTTTTCTAATTTGGCGATGAACTCAGCCATCTCCTGAATATGCTCGGTAGCGCGCACCAATTTTTCAGGCCGCTCAATATTCAGGGACCCCATGTCTTCCAGAAATGCCTCTTCGTATTTGCGCGTGTATTCCTGCACAGTTTTTTTGTCGCGCGCCGCATTGCGGATGATCTTGTCGTCCACGTCAGTAATATTCATGACGTGCTGAAGCTTGAATCCGCTCTGGCGGAGGAACCGGCGCAGGATGTCGACGGCGACAAAGGTGCGGAAGTTGCCGATGTGGCCGTAGTCATACACGGTGGGGCCGCAGGCATACATTCGTACGGTATTGTCCGCGGCTGGAACAAATTCTTCCACCTTGCCGGAGAGCGTATTGTAGAGTTGAAGAGGCAAACCGAAATTGTAGCAAAGACGAAGTGATGCTACCCCGGCAGGGTCATGCCTTCGCCATAAACGGTGAGGGTTGTAAGATAGTAGTCGTGCCTGAGCTGAGAAAAGACCCTGTTACCGGACGCTGGGTGATTATTTCCACT
>JBAVUZ010000498.1:0-1834 GCA_049697035.1 Candidatus Angelobacter sp.
GATTATCGCCCGGAGCCGGTGGCCAAGAGCGCACTGGAGCTGGCGTGGCACATTGTGGCCGCGGAACATCGTTTTCTGGGCGGAATATGCGTAGGAAAATTTGATTTCACGCCCAACAACCGTCCGGACTCCATCAACAACTCCGCCAAGATTGCTGCGTGGTTTGATGAGAGCTTCAATGCCAATTTGAAGCAGATTGAAGGCCTGAGTGGCGAGCAACTGACCAAGTCCGTCGATTTTCGCGGCATGTTTCAGATGCCGGCGGTCAGCTTTCTGACCCTTTCGCAAAACCATTCCATCCACCATCGCGGACAGCTTTCTACTTACTTGCGGCCCATGGGCGGTAAAGTGCCGTCGATTTACGGCGAAAGCTACGACGCGGCGCAGGCCCGGGCAGCGAAGGAAGGAAAAGCAAGCTAGGCGGGATTTCGGTATGTCTTAGTTTTCACCGTTCACGCATAGGCCGGAAGAATGAACCGTTGGAATATCCCTGACTGGCTCGCAACAGAGATCGTTGAACGAGACAAATGTTGTGTCTATTGCGGGGTTGTTTTTGGCTTAGCTGGCGCCCGTAAAGGCCAACTTCCAACCTGGGAACATATCGTTAATGACGCCCGGATAATTACAAGGGGAAACATTGCGCGGTGCTGCTGCTCATGTAATGCAAGCAAGGGAGCTAACTTGCTGACCAGTTGGCTTGAGTCCGCTTATTGCAAACAACGCAGCATTAGCCTGGAAACTGTGGCTGAGGTCGTAAAGGCTGCTTTCATGAGGCCGCCTCAACTTTCAAACTGAGACACTACCGGATTTTCGGAGTCCTGATTGCCGGGACACGCGCGGCGCTCAGGAAGGCAGGGTACGAGACATCTCCGACTCCACAGCAAGATTGCTCTTGACAGCAAATAAAATGTGAAGTAACATAGGAAGATTTTGGCCAGTTTGCCCGTCCGAGCCTGGGTAGGGTTGCCTGGTTTTGCGGTGAACGGTCAGGGTGCAGCTGGGATGCTAGTGGGATGATCACTGCTAAGCCCTTTAGAATCCTAATTAACTCCCAGGGGGAGGGGTAGGTGGGATGGGTTTTGGGATGAGTGCGGTAAGTCCTTTGGAATCCTAGTTAAGGAATTTGAGGGCGAGTAGAATGTCAAGATAGAAATGGATAGAGCCAGGCGCGGATCCAACGCCAAGGCTGCTACCGGGTACGAAAGGGGGCATGAGATTGCCAAATCGTCGAAAACGCCAAAGATTGGCAATTGAAAACCCTGCACTTTCGTCCAACTTCAAGGCAGGAGATGACTATGCTTAAGAGATTCCCAGCGATCGCTTTAACTCTCTGCGTTGCGGCAGCTCTGGCCGCTCAGTCACAGCCATCGGACAAACCGCAGGCATCGATGCCGGACAAGCAGAAGAGCGCGGTTGCCGCCGCCGTGGCGCGTATGGCGCGGGTGGGAAGCGCGGTAGCGCCCCGGTTTTCTCCTGACGGCAAGTGGGTGAGCTTCATCTCTAACATGAGCGGCTCGCCACAGGTATGGGTTGTGCCTGCAGAGGGCGGATATCCACGCATGGTTACCAACGGAGACGATCCGGTGACGGAGCAGCAGTGGTCTCCGGCGAGCGACTGGATTGCTGTGGGGATTGCTCCAGGCGGCGGGTTGAACACACAAATTTATGTGGTGAAGCCCGATGGCATCGGCATGAAGCTGCTGACGCAGGGAGGCAGCGACAACAACGGCCTGGATGCCTGGACCGAAGATGGGAAGCGAATTGCGATTGATTCCAGCCGCAACGATCCCGCGTCGCGCGACAGCTTTATGGTGGATGTGGCATCAGGTGAGAC
>JBAVUZ010000499.1:0-3902 GCA_049697035.1 Candidatus Angelobacter sp.
CAGGAAACGGCACGGAAAAAGCCAAGGGTGACCACGATGAAAAGGTCGCGGAATACAGCAGAAAACAGAATGTCCCAAACGGCTTCTCCGTTCAGTTTACTGACAACGCCCGCGCAACGCTGATGCATGCTCGCGCGGCCGTGGTCGCCAGCGGAACCGCAACGGTGGAAGCTGCGCTCTCTGGAACGCCCTTTATCGTGGTCTACCGGCTGGCGCCGCTGACGTGGCTTCTTGGCCGACGACTGGTAAAGCTGGACACGTTCGCCATGCCGAACCTGATCGCCGGAAAAAAGATTGTGCCGGAGCTGATCCAGAAAGACTTTACCGCGCAAAACGTTTTGCGGGAGCTGAATGCCATCATCCCGGACGGGCCCGCGCGGCAGCAGATGGAAGCTGACCTGAAAATGGTGCAACAGCGGCTTTGCGACAGCGAGCACTCGGAGTCGCCAGCGCAACGCGCGGCGCGGGAGATACTGGGAGCGCTTACATCGGCGTAAAATCGCTATGCAAGCCGATGCAGCAGGTCATTCAGAGGTCCCGCGTCCGGCCAGAGAGAAGCCCTCTCCTGTATGCTTGCGAGTGGTATTAAGGCAGCTTTTCTGGGAAAATTTACATCTAACCTGAGTAGTTTTCAGCATTTTTTGGAGAAATACATGCAAATCGCACGACGACCCCTGCGACGTGCCTTACTGTTTGTTGGCCTGATCGCGTCTTTCTGCCTGCCTGCCCTTGCGGCGGACCGCCCGCGGGTAAAGGCCGACGATTACGTGATTGACGCAGAGATCGTGCCCAAGACCCACCACCTTACGGCGCGCGCCAAGGTGAAATTTACGGCGCTGGAAGACGTCAACTTCGCCAGCTTTGACCTGAACAACGGCCTGCGCGTGACCAAGGTGCTGGATGAAAAAGGCAAGCCGCTGACGGCCGAGCGCGTAACCCAGGAAAATGCTGTCCGCATCAGCTTCCCCAACACCATGACGAGAGGCAGCAGCACAACGCTGACCTTTGACTATGAAGGCGCGCTGGCCAATGCCGATGACAGTCCGGTGGAAGGGCTCAAGCTGGCGTATATCGGCGATGACGCAATCTATCTTCTTTATCCCGGACGCTGGTTCCCTGTAACCAACTACGGCATTGACCGCTTTACCGCCACCATCAACGTGACGGCTCCGGCGGGAATTACCGTTGTTGGCAGCGGCGGCGCTAGCGCGGCCAGGCCTGCGGCGGCCGGCAAAGCCGTTACCACTTTTATTTGGGACAAGCCCAGCTTTCCCGGGACCATTGTGGCCGGCAACTTTCAGGAGACATCAGTCGGCAGGGTAAAAGTTTATTTCAGCGCCAACAAAAAGCAGTTTGCCTCCGCCTACGGCGACACCGCCAACAAAGAACTGGAATACTTCTCGTCACTGTATGGTCCCGCGCCCGGCGGCGGCACGCTAAAACTGATTGAACTGCCGGATGACACCGTGCCCATGTGGTGGGCGCCGGAGATTGCGGCCCTGGCCACGCGAGATATCAGCGAGAAAACCAACTATCGCCTGCTGGCCGATGCCATTGGGCACCAATGGTGGGGCGCGACCGTGAGCCCGGCGAGCAAAGACGACTGGTGGCTCATGGATGGCGGCGCGCGCGACTCCGAGATGCGCTACGTGCAAAGCACCGCCGGACAACAGGCCTTTGAAGACGCGTCGCGCGATATGGCCGTGGGCGCGCTGGCGTATGACACAACGCCGCTGGGCAGCATTGGCAAACTGGATACGTTCTCTCCGCAGTTCCAGGCGCTGGTTACCGATAAAGGCGGCATGATCTTCCACATGCTGCGCTGGGTGATCGGCGATGCCGCGTTCGATAAAACGGTAAAAGATTTTATGACGCAGTTTGCCGGCAAGCCGGCCTCAGTCGCAGATTTCGAGTCCATTGCGGAAAAGAACCACGGCGACAAGCTCACCGCGTTCTTTGCGCAATGGGTTGATGGCACCGGCGCGCCGGAATTCAAGATGAAGTACACCGTCTATCGCGTGAAGAAAGGCTTCCGCGTAATCGGCGAAATTACGCAGGACCTTGATCTGTTCCGCATGCCGCTGGAAGTGAAAGTTGATACCGACGGCCAGACCGAGATGAAGCGCATTGAGGTTGTGGGGACGGATTCCGCTTTCTCCATTGAGACATTCGGCAAGCCGCGCCGCCTGGTGCTCGATCCGAATAACTGGGTGCTCAAGAACTCCGCTGATCTGCGCGTGCGCGTTGCTATCCGCCGCGGCCAGGAGTTGACCGCGCAAGGCAATCTTTCTGAAGCGCTCACCGAGCTGAACAAGGCGCTAGACGTAAACAAAAACAGTTCCCTGGCGCATTACCGCATTGCCGATATTTTCTTTGCGCAGCGCAACTACCAGTCGGCGGCCAATGAATTTCGTGAAGCGCTCAATGGCGATGGCGATCCTCGCTGGACTGAAGTCTGGAGCCACATTATGCTGGGCAAGATCTTTGATACCACTGGCCAGCGTGAGCGCGCAGTGAATGAATATCGCCAGGCAATCCAAACCGGAGATCCCACGCAGGGCGCTATGGACGAAGCGCGAAAATATCTGGAAAAACCGTATGAGCGTGAACGCCGCCCGAACGGAAACTAAAAACTTTTTTACCACATAAGGACACGAAGGAACACAAAGTTGATTCTTCGTTTCCTTTTGAGCTTTTTATTGCAGGCTTCTCAGGAAAGCCACAACCTGCCAGCGCTGCTGCTCCGGCAATCTCGACCATGAAGGCATTCCATTCTTCATGCTGCCGTTCTTCAGCAGCCATTCCAGTTCGCCATCGGTTGCCGAGTGCACTTGCTCCGTGTGTAGATTCGGATATTTTTTGGTCCCCAGAGCTTCGCTGCCGTGGCAGGTTGAGCAGTTTTGGCGGAAGAGTTTCGCACCGGCGGCAATGGCATCGGGCTGGCCGGCAAATGGGTTCTCGCGCGCACGCTGTTTGTCCGGCACTCTGGTCAACCACATGCCATCGCCCGCGCCGGCGAAAAGAAGCGATGATCCTAGAATGAAAATAATGCTCGTCAGCAGTAGAGGAAATCTTTTTATGCTCATTTTTACTTCCCCCTCAGCCTTGAAACCACTTGGTTGATCTCATACGCAACGCCAAAGCGCAGCAGAAATCCGTGGCTGTTGCTGTTCAGCCCGGCCGCCGGAGAGGCGCTGAACGTGGGTCCGCTGGGCAGGTGAAACGCCAGCGTTGGAGCCAGATAATGCGATGTATCGTGCAGGCCGAAGCTGTAGCGGTCGCCCAGGCCGCCGTAAAGCTCCGCTCCAGCCGTAAAATTTTCGCGGCAGAATCGGCAAGCTTTGGGGCTGGCCGCCAGAGATAAAGGCCGGCTCATCGCCACGGCATAGCCAAATTCCCAGGGATCGCCTGCCATGTTTTTTTCTGAAGTAAAATTCTCAGCCAGGTTCCAGCCTTTAAAGTTGCTGCTCAGGATCAGCTTCAGCTCCACTTCGCGTTTCTTCTCGCTGCGATCATTTCTGCCCAGAAAGTCAGCTACGCCGTCATGCCCCACCACTTCCAGCAGCGCCTTGTCCGCGCTGTTTATGTCTTCAAACTCAGCATACAAAACAGGATTGATCCAGTGTTCCTGCAAGAGCGGACGAAAGCGGTTCTCCAGGCGGAAGCCGGTAAACACGCTGCTCTCATTGGCCGTGGTTTGCGAATCCAGATAAAGCTCTGACGTCCACCAGGTCTTCACGCCGTATTCCAACTCCACGGCATTTCCCCAGAAGGCATTACCCGCGCCGGGGAATCCAGTGACTGACTTGGTGGCAAACTCCAGGTTCCCTGGCTCCTCCATGTGGTGTGTGTAGGTGACAAAATAATTTCCCTGCGCGCACGCCCTGCTCGACACCAGCAAT
>JBAVUZ010000500.1:0-10351 GCA_049697035.1 Candidatus Angelobacter sp.
AGATTCTGGTCAGCGGTCCAGCCGATCACGTCTCCCGCATTCTGCGCGTCCATGATCGTAGCGCCGGTCTGTAGATTCACGCGGTAAACATCAAATACCTTGGAATCGCGCAGATTCATGCTGACCAGTACTTCGTCAGGTCGCGAAGGCGACAGGATGATTTGCTCCGCGCGCACACCGAGGAACGGCGTCAGGTCGCGAATCGCTCCGCTGGTTAGATCGACCGAGTAAAGATGATAGTCTTCATTCCCGTTTTCGTCGGACTGATACAGCAGGTGGTTGTTGTCATAAGCCCACTGATAGCCGCCAATCCCGCGATGATCGGCGCGCGTGACCATGCGCTTGTTGTGCGTGGCAAGGTCTTCTACCCAGACATTTGCTACCCCTCCCGATGAGGGCGCTGTATAAGCAATCGATTTCCCGTCGGGCGAGACGGTGAGTAAATCATGCTCCGCGGGCGCGTCGAACACCTTGCGCGGGACGAGAGGCGGCTCCTGGGCAAAGGCAGTTGTCCCAACCATAAGCGATAGCAGAACAAGGAGCGTGACCGCCCGCAAGATCGAAAGAAGCGAAGAGAAAGATTTGATCTTCATAGCGCTTTCCAGAGTATATACAGCAGGGACGAGCCGACAGCCTGCCCCCGCATACCGAGCCGCATGGTTGGTCCTGCCCGAACTACCCGCAAAAGTCCCTATACAATCACAAATGTGAGCGACGCAGCCCAGGCCGAAATCAAGCGTGAGAGCGCTGAAAGCACGCGTTCCTTCTCCCTTGGGGAACGGTCCAAGATATGGCTGATTTCCTGGGCCGGATTTCTTTTTATCCGCGCGGTGGGCGCCACGCTGCGCTATAAGTTCTTTCCCGAAACCGGGTGCCTATCGGACGGACTGAACGCCGGCCCGCCGGCGATCTGGTGTTTCTGGCATCGCTCAGTTATTCTGGCGACGTACCGCTTCCGCAACCAGGGCCTTGCCGTTATGACGAGCCGCAGTTTTGACGGCGAATATATCGCGCGCATTATTCAGAAGCTGGGTTTTGCCGCGGTACGCGGGTCGAGCTCACGCGGGGCCGTGGGAGCTCTGATCGGCATGCGACAGCAACTGGAGCAGGGACACGGCGTGGTGTTTACCATTGATGGGCCGCGCGGTCCCAGGTACGTGGCCAAGCCTGGGCCGGTCCTGCTGGCCAAGAAGACTGGCGTCCCCATCAGCTGTTTTTATGTTGCCGTGAAGCGAGCATGGATCCTGAATTCATGGGACCAGATGATTATCCCCAAGCCGTTTTCACTGGCGGCGATTTATGCGAGCAGTCCGATGTACGTGCCAGCTGATGCCACCGACGAGCAGATGACGGCTTTACACCAGCAAATGCAGGAGACGCTGGAAAGGTGCAGGCTGGGTGCGGAGAAGCAGTTGGCGGAAGGCAATTGAGCCGTGCAAGACAGGTTACTGCAGGAGCCTGTGGTCCAGACCCTGCCTGGAGACAGAAGCAACCTGAATTTTGGCCGCGTCCGGATGCAGTGGGTTCAGTAGAAAGTTGCTGGTCCTGGGAACAAGGGCTGAAGGGACTTGGAGAAGCGCCGCGGAGTTACGGTCCAGCCATTGATCGCCGAGCGCACGCGTTACGGTTTGCTTCTTCGGCCAGCCCTTCGGCAGCTTTGCCCAATCCTCCAACTTCTCTATGCCGACGTCGTCCGGTACCTGGATTTCAAGAAGCTTGTAAAAACGAGGCAAGTGGCCTTCTTCAATTTCCAGGTGCACCAGGATTTCCAACAGCGCGGATGCCGGCGTGGACGAGAAGTATACAATCCGGCGGCCTCGGGTGTGCCACCGCGCAGAAGCCTTAAGGCCGCCCAGACCAGTAATGCTTGTATGGTTGCTGATCCGCCACAAGATCACTTTTATGCGGCCATGCCTTCGTCAATCTGATACAAGGCTTCTTCGACTAAGCGGCTTCCTGTTTCGGTTGCCATCATGTCAACAGGCGTGCGGCCATGAAAGCGCTTTTTGGGCGAGCGGAGCCACAGCATTCCTTCTTTGGAGTCCCCAAAAATCTTTTCGGTGAGGGCCGCCAACCGAGCGACGCGGACAGCGCGGTCAGACTCCTCACGGCTCAGGGCCTCTTTCCGGGCGCGACGGTGCTGGAGCGTGCGCCGGGGCACGATCACGGAATAAATCTCTTTTTCCAGAATTCCATGCTCCATCAGGGCTGAAATTGCGGCCACCGGAAGACGCTCTTCCACGAGCGCCACCAGATCGGCATCGGACTTTAATGGGCCCCGGATTCCAAGCTTCTTTCGCATACTGTGAAGGACCTCGTGGTCTGCTGGCGCGTGCGGAATTTCCGCAGGGCCGGAACCATATTCATGTTTGACTTTGCCTAATTCCATGCGGCTCCTGCTTTCCACGTAACATTTTGCCATAAATAGAATGGCATTTTGCGCGCTAAAAGTCACGCCTAAAAAATAGGCTGAGTAAGGATTGTCAAGGAAAAGGGTATAAGTAGTTTTAGTTGCAGCATCTACGGGGAAAGCCCCCGGCCATCATAGAACCGCAGAATTTCGGGCGAAAGGGTTCCCTCGCTTCGCTTCGGGATGTAGAACTATTCTCCCATCCAGTCCCCTATTGCCCGCAAGGAAACCACATGATCGCAGACGATCTTCACGGCGCCCATGATCGGCACAGCCAGAATCAATCCCATGGCACCCCAGATAAAGCCCCAGATGAGCAATGAAATCGTGACTACAAGCGGGTTCAGTTGCAGCCGTTTGCCCAGGATTTTGGGGTAAAGCACGTTCATGGCAAGCATATGAAGGCCGAGAACGGTGATGGCTACCAGCAGCAGGCGCGTGTCACTCATTACGCCGATTCCGGCGGCAATCGGCGGAATTACGGCCACAGCGATGCCCAGATAGGGCATAAGGCTGAGAAATCCGCTGATGAAGCCGATGAAATAAAAGTAGGGGACACCCAGAAAGCCAAAGATCACGACACTGCAAACACCCATAAAGAGCCCGATGAGAAAGTTTCCGGCAATAAAGCTTTTCATCATGGCGGAAATGTGGCCCAGCGTAACGTAGGCAGTGCTGCGGTATTCAGGACGGAACAGCTGCACGGACTTGGTTCGGGCGTGCTCCTGCCAGCTCAGCATGAAATACGTGAGAAAAGGAATGAAGCAGAGCGTGAGCACGATTTCAGTGACGGCGCCAAGTTTTTCTGAGACCATGCCCTGCGTGCCCTCGTTCTCCACCTGCACCGGCATGGGTTTCTTTTCATTCTTGTCCTCGGGAAACACTTGCTTTGTGGTTTTTTCCAGTTCGGTGGTCTGCTGGCGGAAGTGCGCGAGATGGCTGCGAATTCGGTCTGAGTATTTCGGCAATTCGTGGACAAAGCTCATGGCCTTGCCATAGAGAAAGTAGCTTCCTGCATACATAAGAGCGAGCATGAACAGAACGGCCAGGAACGCTCCTGCTGCGCGCGGCAAACGGATTTTTTCCAGCAGGTTCACCACGGGCTCCAGCATGAAGGCCAGCAGGATCGAGAACAGCAGCGTGACCAGGACGAGCTTGGCTATATAACAGACGGCCAGAATCACAGTTGCCCCAACAATAATCTGCGCCACCGCACCCGCATGCAGGACGGTATTAAGCTTGCGCTGGTTTCTTTGTTCCAGCTCTTTTTCCGCGAGCTGGCTGTCCGGGGCTTCCTCCGGCATGAGCTGTTCCGGTCCGGGAGGAAGAACGCGATTCGACGCCATATGACTAGGTGAGATGCAGAAACTCGTATAATCGCCGCAATGGAAACCACCGGGCGCATCCTGGCCATCGATTACGGCAGCCGCCGCATGGGACTGGCCGTAACGGATCCGCTGGGCATTACCGCGCAGGGGATTGAAACGCTGGAGCGCAAGAATAATCGGGCCGACTTTGGGCGACTGGAGAGGACCATCCGTCAGTATGAAATCAAGGAAATCGTGCTGGGGAATCCGCTGCGTATGAGCGGGCAGGAAGGCACGCAATCGCAGAAAGTGGCCGAGTTCGCGGAAGAGCTGCGCAAACGTTTTCAGCTCCCGGTGCATCTGTGGGACGAGAGACTCACGTCAGCCGAAGCCAACCGCCTGCTGCGTGAAAATGAAGTAAGCCTCAAGAAGCGAACCCAGGCCGTGGACCGTATGGCCGCAGTGCTGATCCTGCAAAGCTTCATGCAGTCGAGAAGCGTCATCTAAATCTTCAGACCAGCGGAGCAAGTAAGTCTGCTAAATTCAATAATTGCTGAATCCACGCATATTCTTTCGGTTGCTGCTTCCAGCTTTCGTTGTGTCTTGCATGGTGCTTCCGCTGCGGGGTCGCGCTCAGGACACCAGCGCCGATGCAGCGAAAGAAGATCAATCCGCTCCTACAACGGTCTTTCCTCATTCATCAATAACGCGCTGGTGGGTCTCTGGACAGATCAATGTAGTCTTTCAGGCGCATCCTGACTTTCACGCACTTTATTCCGGACAGAACAGTCTCTCAGCGCGCGCCGAACATGCGACCTCAAGGGTCCTCACGCTCTACACCGGTTACCAGGTGTCGAAGCACACTGAGGCTCTTTTCGATCTGGAGAGCGCGGGCGGGCGCGGAATCAGCGATGCGCTGGGCATGGCTGGTTTTACCAACGTTGACGTGGTCAGGAATCCATCGCTGGGATCGGCGCCATATTTAGCCCGGCTTATGGTCCACCAGGTCTTTGTATTGAGCGCGAAAGAGGAAGATGCGGTACGCACTTCAACTTCTCTGCTGACGAAACTTCCTGAGCGCCGCTTTGAACTGCGCGCGGGGAAAATGAGCATAGCCGACTATTTTGACGTGAACTCGGTGGGCAGTGACAGCCATCTGCAATTTCTCAACTGGACGGCGGTCAACATCGGCGCCTATGACTATGCTGCCGATACGCGCGGTTACACCATAGCTGCCATGGCGGAATACCACGACCACAACTGGAGCGCACGCTTTGCCGAGGCTCTGATGCCTAAGGTTGCCAACGGGCCGAACTTGGATTTCAATCTACTTCGCGCGCGGTCAGAAAATATTGAATTTGGAGTTCAGGCCGGAGTTGCGAAGGAAAAGAAGACCGCAATCCGGCTGCTCAGCTTTATCAATCACGCAAACATGGGCAGTTATCGAGAGGCGGTGCAGGCGTTTCTTACCGGAACCGATCCGCAGCCGGACATCACGGCCCACCGCAAGCAGGGACGCATCAAGTATGGCTTCGGCTTGAATGCAGAGCAGGAGATCACAAAGACAATTCGCGTGTTTGGCCGGCTCGGCTGGAATGAAGGCCAGAACGAAAGCTTTGCTTATACCGAAGTGGACCAGGCTGGTGAGATTGGGGCGGACTGGCGGCTGGATCGGTGGCGGAGGTCCAGCGACAAGATAGGCATCGCCTTCATCACGAATGGAATTTCAAGGCTGCATCAGCTTTATCTTGCGCTGGGAGGAAACGGTTTTCTATTGGGCGATGGGCGGCTGACATATGGCCGCGAAGACATCATCGAGACGTATTACAACGCTCACCTCTGGCGCGGGGTGTTTCTTTCTCCAGAGTTACAATGGGCGGAGCATCCAGGCTATAACAAAGATCGCGGGCCGGTCATTGTCCCCGGACTCAGATTGCACGTGGAGCTCTGAACACAAGCTGGTTGCAACTCCGCAGCAAAAAATCCCTTCCAAATTCTTAACTGAAGCGCGTCAGTTCATTGTCCATTCGTGATGCTCCCGGAGTGGGAAGATGGCTGCACGGAGCGAATTCGCCCTTAGAATATAAAAAGACAGAAAAGCCGAATCAATGTTGAAATTTCTTTTTAAAACGGTTGTGGTCTTGCTGGTCCTGGGGGGCCTTCTGCTGGCTTACGGCCTGCTTGTTCCGGCTGGGCCTACCCAGGAGAAGCTGGTGCAGCTTAAATCCGGTTCGTCTGCGCGCCGCATCGCTGCCGACCTGGCCCATGCCGGAATTATCCGCAGCCAGTACGCGTTCCTGGCATGGCACTATCTGCATGGGCGCAAACCGCTGAAGGCCGGTGAGTATGCCTTTGACCATCGCGCCACCGCGCGCGAAGTTTATGACCGCATCGCTCATGGCGATATTTATTTCCAGACGCTGGTTGTGCCGGAAGGCTACAACATGTTTGACATCGCCGCGGCGATTGAAGAAGCGCAACTGGGCAAGCGCGAAGATTTCCTGAAGGTTGCGCGCACTGACACGGCACTAATTAAAGACCTTGATCCGCAAGCCCCGAGCCTGGAAGGTTATCTTTTTCCTGACACATATCATTTCACCCGGACGCAGTCTCTGCATGACATGGCCGCGGCCATGGTGCGGCGTTTCCGCCAGGCAGCCAAGGACGTTGGCCTGAACCAGAATTTCCACTCCGTGGTCACCATGGCGAGCATCGTGGAAAAAGAGACGGGCGCCGCGGAAGAACGGCCCGAGGTTGCAAGCGTGTTTTACAATCGGCTGGACAAACACATGGTACTGGCCACAGACCCGTCAGTGATTTATGCGGCGTTGTTGAATAACCGCTACAACGGCGTGATTCACCAGTCCGATCTGCACTTTGATTCGCCATACAACACCTACCGGACCGCCGGGCTGCCACCAGGACCAATTTCCAATCCCGGCAGGGCATCATTGCAGGCGGCGTTGCATCCGGCCCAGACCGATTACCTTTATTTTGTGAGCGACAATCAGGGCCACCACAGGTTTGCCCGCACCGATTCAGAACATCTTGCTAACGTGCAGGCCTACCGTCGCGCGCTGGCGCAGGCCGTAAACCGATAAACCGAACGTAACAATGACGCAAAATGTCATTGTTTGCCGTGGCTTGTCCGCATCACGGGCAACCTGCCGTCCGTTATACTAAGTGCATCCAATTTACAGTTGTAAGACTGGACGGGTGCACTTTCATTTGCGCAAAACTACTCTCATCTTCTTAATTGCTTTTTTATCGCTTACTGGTTGCGGGTTCCGTTCGTCACATCCGGTAAAAATGCGCACCAGCACGGCTACTCTCAAAGATGCCACGCTGGAGCAACTGGTGGAAAGCATCAACACAACTGCGGAAAAGCTGAAAACCCTGAAGGCTACCGTCGATATTGACAGCTCAATTCTTGAAGAGAAGAAGAACCGGGTCAAAGACAATCCGCAGGTTGCCGGCGTAATTCTGGTGCGCAAGCCGGAGATGCTACGTATGCGCATTTATGTGCCCGTGTTGCACAACGTGATGGCGGACATGGTCAGCAACGGCAAGAATTTTGAGCTTGCCTCGCCCATCAAGAGCAAATTTTATGTCGGCTCCAATCAGCAACCGGTGAAACCTTCACCGCAGCCGCTGGAGAATTTGCGTCCACAGCATATTTCTGACGCGCTGTTGCTGAAGCCGATTGAAGAAGGCAAAGAAATTGCGGTGCTGGAGAACACAACGGAAGTTGTGAAGGACCCCAAGACCCACAAAGACGTGGAACAACTGGCGTACACGGTGTTGGTGGTCGATAAAGACAACGCCGGTCATTATCTTTCGCGCAAGATCCTATTCAGCCGCACCGATCTTCTCCCGCATGAGCAATCCATTTACAACAGACAAGGCCAGCTGGTGACTTTTGTGCGTTATGAGAATTTTAGTGATTACTCAGGACTCTTGTTGCCGGCAATTGTAGCCATTCAGCGCCCCGTCGAGGGGTATGCCATCACCATTTCCATGGTCAAGGTTGACGTGAATGTTCCGCTTGCCGATGACCAGTTTGTGTTGACGCAGCCACCGGGATCGCAGGTGATTAACCTGGACACCAAGTCTTCGGCTTCCGCCATCCCTGAAGAAGAGAGCAAGAAGCCCCCGCAATAACAGGAGTCTGCGGGGGGCGCTCAGGCGTTCGCTCATGCGGTTTTAAAATTTTATGAACAAAATGATTGTGGCCAACCTGGTCCACCGCCCTATCCGGTCCATTATTTCCATTTTTGCCGTGGCCGTGGAAGTCACGCTGATCCTGATGATTGTGGGACTGGCGCTTGGAATTCTGGATGATAACAAATCGCGCCAGGTGGGGATGGGCGCTGACCTCACGGTACGGCCTCCTGGATCATCGAACCTTGCGGCTTTTGGCGGAGCTCCGGTGCGAATGAGCGTAGCCGACATTTTGCGCAAGCAGCCGCACGTGGTGGCTGTCACGCCGGTGGTGCTACAGGTGGTTTCGACCACTAACATTGAGATCATCTATGGAATTGATCTGGAATCGTTTCAGGCCCTGGGCGGGCCCTTTCGGTATATGCACGGCGGCCCATTCACCGGGCCGGACGACATGATTGTGGATGATCTATTTGCCACGGCCAACAAAGTGCATGTGGGAGACACGGTGAACGTGCTGAATCACTCGTTCAGGGTAAGCGGCATTGTCCCGCACGGACGCGGCGCGCGCCGGTTTATTCCCATTACCACCATGCAGGACCTGATTGGTGCGCAGAACAAAGCTTCAATGTTCTATGTGAAACTGGATGATCCAATCAATGCCGATGCAGTGGTGGAGCAGCTCAAGAAGATTCCTGGCATGGAGAGCTACAACATTCTTTCCACCAGCCAATGGCTGGCGGCGACCTCAGCGGACAAGATTCCGGGGCTGAACTTGTTCATCAAAATCGTAATTGGAATAGCCGTCATCATTGGTTTCATCGTGATTTTCCAGTCGATGTACACTGCGGTGATGGAACGGACGCGGGAAATTGGAATATTGAAGTCGCTGGGCGCTTCCAAGTCATACGTTGTGCGGGTGATCCTGAGGGAAACGCTGCTGCTGGCGGTGTCAGGAATACTTGTGGGTTATCTGATCAGCACAATTGGGCAGGTTAGCCTGGTCCACCAGTTCCCAACACTGCGCGTGGAGCCGATTACCCTGAAGTGGGCGATTTACGCGGCATTGATCGCGATTGGCGGGGCCATGCTGGGAGCAATTTATCCGGCATTCAAGGCAGCGCAGAAAGACCCGATTGACGCGCTGGCGTATGAGTAGCACTCAGCAAATCAGTAATCAGCATTCAGCCAAAGCCCTTTTACCGCGAAGGATGCGAAGGTCGCAAAGGAACGGGGGATGGTTTGATCTTTTCTTCGCGTCGTTTGCGACGATAGTGCGGTCACGATCATTAGCTATCCTAAAAGCGCTACTGCCAACGGCACGAGAACGCCGGAAATCGGCTTAGTGAACCGCCAATCTTTCTTAGCGTCCTTTGCCCCGTTGCGGTGACAGACCTCAGTGCTGACTGCCAGGCTTCCGCCCGTTACAATAGATATTTGCATTCATCTTTGGAGGATTCATGGACCCGCTAGCAGGAATCGTCGGCGCGCGCCGCAATGAGGATATTGCTCTGGACTTGATGAAATTTATTGCCGCCACAACCAACTTTGGAAAGACCGTTGCTTCAGGGGCCGGATTCCACGGCGGCGTGGAGAATAAATCTGAGGATTACGCCACCCACCTGCTGGAGCTATATACGCGCTGCCTGGATACGGTTGGCGGCAAGAAATAGCGAAAGTTAGAGGATTCTGCCGCAAAAAGTTAAGTTTGCGCTTGGAGCCAAATCCAAGGATAATCAGGGCAGCCGAAATGCCCCGGCTACCCCGTTTCCTCTGTGAACCTGCCGAACTACATAACGCTCTCGCGGATTGCCGCTATCCCACTGATCATATGGGTGCTTACCACGCCTTACTTCAGCGGGAAAAGCGCCAAGGAAGAGACGCTGCGCGTGGTGCTGGCTTCCGGGATTTTTATTCTGGCCAGCATTACTGACGGTTTGGATGGCTACCTGGCTCGTCGTCGCGGCCAGATTACCACCATGGGCATGCTGCTGGACCCGCTGGCGGACAAGTTGATGATTGCCGCCTGCTATATCACCCTGCTGCGACTGAGCCCGGACATTGTAAACATATGGGTGGTGGTGCTGATCATTGGGCGGGAATTCCTGATCAGCGGCCTGCGGTCGATTGCGGCATCAGAGGGCTTTACCATTGAGGCCAGCGAATTGGGCAAGCTCAAGATGGTGGTGCAGATCGTTTCCGTGGTAGCCACCATCCTGGCCCTGCGCTGGGACACCTGGTATTTCAACCTGCGGGTATTCTCGTTTGTTCTTGACGTGGACCTGGTGGCCCGCATGGCCATATGGTTCATGGTGGCCGTATCATTGATCTCGGCTGTGGATTACTTCTGGGGCTTCTGGAACAAGATCGATAAGCGGGTGGAGCGGCGCAGGCGTCGTCCATTTATCCTGAGCCGGCGGAAGAAGAAGGCAATGCAGGAAGCCGAAGCCAATAATCCCGCCAAGGCGCATTA